>JBFYWT010000164.1:0-3429 GCA_041310895.1 Desulfobacteraceae bacterium
GAAGATCATGTAGGTGGCGCCGGCGATGATGACCGGCCCGATGGCGAGCCCGTCCAGGCCGTCGGTCAAGTTGACGGCGTTGGAGGCGCCGACGATCACGAACACGGCAAAGAGGATGTAACCCCCGCCGAGCTCCGGAGAGACCGTCTTGAAGAAGGGAATGGTCACCTCGGTGGAAAAGTTCGGGACCAGGAAGACCAGTGTCCCGGCGACCGCACCCAGGATCGTCTGCAGCAGGAGCTTGCCGCGGACGGAGAGCCCCTTGCTCTGCTTCTTGATCTGCATCAGGTAGTCGTCCACGAACCCGATCGCACCGAAGCCGAGCAGCACCATCAGGACGATCCAGACGAAGGGGTTGGTGAGATCGGCCCACATCAGGGTGGAGAGGGCGATTGCCCCCACGATGAGGATCCCGCCCATGGTCGGGGTGCCGGCCTTGCCGAAGTGGCTCTGCGGGCCGTCCTCGCGGATGTACTGGCCGATCTGGGACTGCGACAGCTGCCGGATCACCCAGGGCCCGAGCAGGTAGCAGATGAAAAAGGCCGTCAGAGCGGCATAGATGGTCCGGAACGTGATGTAACGGAACACGTTCAGGGCCGAAAACACCGTGTGGAGGGGATAGAGCAGGTGGTAGAGCATGGCTTATCGCCTCAGCGGGTGGTCGTTGCGGCCGTGCGCCGAGGCGGCGGCCCATTGCCGGATGCCACGGACGACGTGCTCCATCCCCATGGCGCGCGAGCCCTTGACCAGGACCCAGTCGCCGGGACGAAGCTCGGCGAGGAGCGCCGCCTGGATCTCCGCCCGGCTACCGGTGGTGACGGCGGCCGCCGGCATCCCGGCCGCAAGGGCCCCGGCCGTCACTTCGGCGCTGAAATCCCCGCAGATGAAGAGCCGGTCCACCCGTGCCGTGGCCACAAGCCGCCCCATCTCGCGGTGCATCGCCGCGGCGCCGCTCCCGAGCTCGCGCATGTCGGCCAGGGCCAGGATGGCGCGGCGTCCTTCCCGCAGGGATGCGAGCACCTCCAAAGCCCCTTCCAGGGAGACCGGGTTGGCGTTGTAGGTGTCATCGATCAGGCCGATTCCGCCGCCCGGCGCGCTCACATCGAGGCGGCCGGCCACCGGGGTGAAGCACGCCAGCCCGGCCGCAATCTCGGCGGCCGGCAGGCCGAGCAGCACGCCCACAGCCGCGGCGGCAAGGGCATTCGGTACCATGAAGCGCCCGTGGGCCGCGAGATGGACGGCCGTCGTCTCGGCCGGCAGGATCAGCTCGAAGTCGATCCCGGCCGCGGTGTGACGAACGCCGGCCGCGCGCACGGCTGCTTCCGGTGCCAGGCCGAAGCCGATCGCCGAGGCACTCATCTCCGCCAGCAGGCCGACGAGCCGCGGGTCGTCCGCGTTCAGGACCGCCCGCCCGCCCGGCAACAGCCCGCGCAGCAGGGCGGACTTCTCGGCGAAGACCCCCTCGAGCGAACCCAGCCCCTCCAGGTGGGCCGGGCCGATGTTGGTGATCACCCCGATCTGCGGCGTGCAGATCTCCGCCAGGCGCGCGATTTCACCGGGCTGGTTGGTGCCGAGCTCGAGCACCGCCCACTCGTGCTCAGGGGCCAGCCGGTACAGCGTCAGGGGGAGGCCGATCTGGTTGTTGAGGTTTTTGTCCGCCTCGAGGGTCCGAAAGCGGCGGGAAACGACGGCGGCTGTCATCCGCCGCGTGCTGGTCTTGCCGTTCGACCCCGTGATGGCGATCACCCGGGCCGGCATGCGGCGGTGATGAAAGGCGGCCAGATCGCCCAGGGCGCGGGTCGTGTCCGCCACCGTCACGCAGGCCGCCCGGCCCGGGCCGTCCCCCCCGGCCGGGAAAGCGTCCCGCTGCCGCCGGTCGATTACCACTCCCGCGGCCCCGCGGGCGATCACCTCGGGGATGAAGCGGTGGCCGTCGTGCACCTCCCCCCGGATGGCGAAGAAGATCTCGCCCGCAGCGATCGTGCGCGAGTCGATCGAGATGCCGCTCGCCTCCTGGCGCGGGGAGCCCCACCGCAATTCGCCGCCGGTGGCGGTCACTATGTCATCGAGGGTCCAGGGCATTTCGGTAACGAGTAATGAGTGAAAAGGGAATGCCTATAATGCGCTAAAATGCCTATAGTGCCTATAATTGAAAGAAGTAACGAGTAACGAGTGAAAAGCTAAAGTCGGAGTTCTGAGTCGGAGTCGGAGTAAACGAAAGACAGAATACCACCTACTCGGAACTCGGACTCATGAAGAGGTCGGAATCGGTATCGAACCGATTGCCGCACTCTCCACCCACCTGACCAAACACCAAAAACTTCTAAGTTAGGCTTTCTTTTCTGTGGGAGCGGCATCTTGCCGCGATCGGATCGTGGCTGGAAGCCACTCCCACAAACACCCAACACTGCCAGCTAATGCGCCTCTCTATGCCCCATGCTCTCTGCCCCGGCCCTCCGCCTCTATTTTTTCCAGCGCGGCGGCGGCCTCCTCGCGGTCGTCGAAGTGGATCGTCTGCGGGCCGATGATCTGGTAGGTCTCGTGCCCCTTGCCGGCGATCAGGACCGTGTCCCCGGGGCGTGAGGCGCTAATGGCGATCTCAATGGCGCGGCGCCGGTCGGGTTCGACGATGAAGCGTTTGGCACCGCCCCCTGCTTCCGTTTCAGTTTCCACGGCCCCTGCCTCCCGCAGGCCCGGCACAATCTCCGCGATGATGGCCGCGGGCGGCTCCGAGCGCGGGTTGTCGGAGGTCACGACGGCAAGCTCGCTCAGGCGGGCGGCGATCGCCCCCATGATCGGGCGCTTTTTGCGGTCGCGATCCCCGCCGCAGCCGAAGACGCAGATGATGCGCGGGGCGCCGATGGCCCTCAGGGCCGAGAGGGCGTTCTCGAGCGCATCCGGCGTGTGCGAGTAATCCACATAGACATGGCGGTTGCTCCCGCAGCCGACCTGTTCGAGACGCCCGGGGACATGGGCTAAGGCGGCGATGCCGGCGTGGATGGCCTCGGGCGGGATCCCGAGCGCCGTTGCCGCCCCGGCGGCGCAGAGGATGTTCTCGATGTTGTGGCGGCCCACGAGAGGCGAGTCGAAGGTGAAGCGGGCGCCGGGGAGGATCAGCGTGCCCCGGATCCCGTCCAGGCGGCAGGCCGTCTCCACCGCCTGCACCGCGGCACCCGGGCCGGTTCCCACCCGGATCACCCGGTCGTGGAGCTCTGCGGCCAGCTCCCGGCCATGGGCGTTGTCGGTATTGATGACGGCAATTGCCCGCCCGGCCTTGGGGCCGCTGGCGAGGTGTTCGTTGAAAAGCCGCTTCTTCGCCGCCCAGTAGGCGGCCATGTCCCCGTGGTAGTCGAGGTGGTCCTGGCTCAGGTTGGTGAAGACCGCCACGTCCATCCGGCAGGCGTGGATCCGGGAAAGGTCGATGGCGTG
>JBFYWT010000168.1:0-6186 GCA_041310895.1 Desulfobacteraceae bacterium
CGAGGTGAAGAAGAGCGGGATCGACATGGAGATGCGCACGGCATCGGCGACGCACCAGCGCGGGGTGTGCTCGTGGGAGAAGACCTCGCAGTAACGGGTCGAGATGTTGGTCCCCATGAAGTACATGTCGCGAAACCCTTTGGCCTGCTTCTGCTGCTGGACCTGGTCGAAGGTGGTGTCCGGGCTGCCCGTTTTCTTCGCAATGATCTCTCCGATCCACTTGCGGAAATAGCTCCCCTTGTACCAGCCGTATTCGGTGACCAGCCGGTTCACGTCCCGTAAAATACCGAAATCATCGTCCATGAACTTCTTGAAGTCCATCTTGCTCAGGATCTGCCGGGTTTCCGCCGGGCTGTAGTTCAGTCCCAGCATCACGGCGTTGATGGCGCCGGCCGAGGTGCCACCCACCCGCAGGATGTCGGGGAGGATCCCCTTCTCCTCCAGGACCTGCAGCGCGCCGACATAAGCGATCCCCTTCACTCCGCCGCCTTCGAATACCAGATTGCGAAAATGGTAGGCCAAGGGAGACACCCTCCTTTCCAGGCATTTTAGGGGGGAGGTTCAATCCGCCGGGACGACCGCCGACCTCTCGCCCGACGAGATTCTTTACTTGTGAGGATCGAGGGTTTGGTTAACAAGCAATATGCCGATTGAAACCCAGCAGGTCAACCACCAATCCCTCCCGGCCTCCCTTTTTCAAAGGGAGGGGAAACCCCTCATTGGCAAAAAAGGGGCATGGGGGGATTTTACGGGGGCGATTCTCCAGATTAAAGGGTCGCGGACGTCAGGAACGCTGGGCTCGGGGAGGGAAGCTTCCGAAAACCAACGGAGCCGATCAACCGGGCAGGGAGGGCGGGTTGCGATCGGTCAACAGCCTCGCGATGGAGCGGTCGAGATCCTGCAGCTGGAAGGGCTTTTCCAGGATCTGGTCGGCGTCGAGCTTATTGCCGGTGGCGTCGATCTCGCCCCGCCAGCCGGTGATCGCGATGATGGGGACGCCGGGGTATTTCTTCTTCAGAATCGAGATCACCCCCACCCCGCTCAACTCGGGCATCATGACGTCGGTGATGACGAGACTGATATCGGTTTCATGCTGTTCGAAGGTCTGCAGCCCCTCGAACCCGTCATGAGCTGTCAGGACCTCGTAATTGCGCTCGAAGAAGGATTTCAAGGCAGCCACGATCTCCATGCTGTCATCGATGATCAGGATCCAAGGTTTTTGTTCCATCGCATCTCTCCTGTTGGAAGATCGATCCCATCGGGCGCCCCACCCGGCGGCAGGCGGCCCGGGTCGGATCGATCCTGCGGGCGTATCCAAACAGGAAAATCGGCCAATGCGCTGAAAACTTTAGCAGGATGTTGAAAAACGGCACCTCAGGCTGTGAGCCGGTGTTGTAGGGCTCTTGTAAATGCTCACATATTGGCGAATATGCTGCGCTTTCCAAATCGCCACACGCCTTGGCTGACAGCCTAATCCTTGTTTTTAAACAACCTGCCAGGCGAGGTTGGGGGGATGGGGCTCCCCCCACCCTTTTCCGTTGGGTGCAGCCGCCGGGAAAGGGGGGGGCAGGGTGTGTCGCGGCAACGGGCTGTGATCGCGGCTGAAAACCGCTCCCACAGGATCAAAGCTTAATTCACGCGCATTCCGGAGTGCCTCCCGGAGCGTCTCTTTACGGCTCGATTTTCGTGCCCAGCACGTTCAGGAACTTGGCGAGCCACTCCGGGTGCGCCGGCCAGGCCGGAGCGGTGACGAGCTTCCCATCTACGTGGGCCTTGTCCACGGGGATGTCCACGTACTTCCCACCCGCGCGGGTCACGTCCGGTCCCACCGCCGGATAGGCCGAACAGCTTCTGCCTTCGATCACCCCCGCGGCCACCAGCAGCTGGGCGCCGTGGCAGATGGCGGCGATCGGCTTGCCGGCCGCTGCGAAGTGCTGCACCGCCTTGATCACGGCCGGTTTCAGGCGAATATATTCCGGCGCGCGCCCGCCGGGAATCACCAGCGCATCGTAGTCCTCGGGTTTGACGGCGGCAAAATCCGCATTGAGCGTGAAGTTGTGTCCCGGTTTCTCACTGTAGGTCTGGTCCCCCTCGAAATCGTGGACGGCGGTGCGCACTTTGTCCCCGGCTTTTTTATCCGGGCAGACGGCGTGCACCGTGTGGCCCACCATCAGCAGGGCCTGAAAGGGCACCATCACCTCGTAGTCCTCCACGAAGTCACCGACGAGCATCAGTATTTTCTTGGCACTCATGGCAGCCTCCTTTCCACCTTTTTAGGGTTGTACGTTACGGGCGCAGGCGACAGGAGATCCTCACTGCGCCGGGCGAACCATGCAGTTTGCGATGGGATGGGGTTGTGGTATCGTCTACCGCACCGGCTGCAAAAAGGCAAACCGACCCGAAAAAACGATTCCCCCTCTCCCCGGCGCCGACAGCCGGCGGGAAGGCCGGGGGGGCACTCATGATGCTGAAACGCACCCTCACCCGCATACTCGCCGTGCTCTCGGCCGCAGGGGCGCTCGCTGTCGGCTGCGCTCCGAAGCTCCTGAGCATCCGGGCCGAAGCTCCGGCCCAGGTCCTGGCACCGCCGGGGGCCCCGCCGGTGATCGACGCGCGGCCGCGTTTCCGCGAGATCGTCGCGGCACTCGCGGTCGAACGGCCCTGGGGCGCCGATTCACGGCATGACCCCGCGGCTCTCCTGTGGCGCCTTACGGATGAGGCCGAACCATCCCTCGGCCTTGCGCCCCTGCCGACCCACGCCCCCCGCCTCCACGTCCTGATCGTCCCCGGCGCCTTCGCGGAGTGTTTCCCGGAGTTCGGAATGCCTTTCGAAAAGGCCGCCGCTGTCTTTGCAGAGCGAGGCATCCGGATCGATTTCATCCCCGTGGCTGGCCGCTCGGGGTGCACCCACAATGCCGCCCAGATCGCGGCCTATTTGGCGGCCCTCCCCTCCGAGCCGGAGGAGCGCACCCTCCTGATCGGCCACTCGAAAGGCGCCGTCGACATCCTGCAATTCCTGGTGGACCATCCGGGGCCGGCGCAGCGGGTCGGCGCCGTGATAAGCGTGGCCGGCGCCATCAACGGCTCGCCCCTTGCCGATGCCATGGTCCGCGGTCCCGGAGGGATCATGACCCGCCTGCCGCTGCGCCGCTGCCCGCCCGGAGACCGCAAGGTCCTGAAGTGCCTGACGCGATCCTTCCGCCTGACATGGCAGGCCGAAAACCGGCTACCGGCGCACGTCAGATACTTTTCCCTGGGGGCGTTCGTCCGGCGCGAGGATATTCATCCGCTCATGCTTTTCGGCCGCGACCTTCTCGCGGGAGTCGAGCCACGCAACGACGGTTACCTCGCCTTTTCCGACCAGATCATTCCCGGATCCCATCTCTTGGGCTGGGCCAACCTCGACCACTGGGACATCGCCCTGCCCATCCGGGAGCGTCTGAACATCGGGGGGGCCGGCAGCCGCGCGGCCGCACGCGAACTTCTCTTCGAAGCCATGTTGCTGATCGTGGCCGAGTCCATAGATTGAGCAAGGCCCGAAAAACTCAATTTTTCCCCCCTTTGACAAAGGGGGGTCAGGGGGGGATTTTCTCAACAGCAGGTGTGCAGCGCTACCTGATCGAAAGGTGAAGGATGAACCTCAACTATCGCATATGGATCTCAGCTATCCTGGTTCTGCTTGCGGCCGCTTTGCCGTTGGCCGCGGCCGCCTGGTTCGACGAGACCCACCTGGCCGTGTCCAAGGTCGCCGGCCACCCGAAATGGTACCACGCGGCCGGGGCGGACATCGCCAAGCTCAAGCTCGGGGAGCGGGAAGCCCACAATCACTTCGTCAACAATCCCTGCGGGATCCGCATCACCCCAAAGATGGTCATCGCCCAGATCGATAACTACGACCGGATCGACCCCTCGGGCCATCTATACGGAGCGATCATCGCCGCGCTGCGAAACTACGTGGCCGCGAAGGCCAGGGGTATTTATGCCGAGTACCACCTCGCCTATGCCGCGCACTACATCGGAGATCTCTCCCAGCCGCTGCACCACACGCTTCACAACGACTTCAACCGCCGCAACCATGAAGCGAGCGACGGGGTGGTGAACGATGGGGTGCTGGAGAACCTGGAACGGATTCGACTCTACCCGATCACGATCGCATCGGAGCGGGACCTGGCCGGGGAGATCGCCCGGATCGCCGACGTGTCCCTGGCCCTGGGCTGCCGGCTCGAAGCGGAGGAACGGATCCTGACGCGGGAGGAGGCCTACCGGCAGCTCTCCCACAGCGCCTCGCTGCTCAAAGCGGTGCTGGCCTATCTGGCCAAATAAGCCGCGCACCTAATCCTGCCCACATGCCCTATCCCCATCTTTTAACCGTGAACCGTGAACCCGGAACCCAATATCCCGTATCTTGGATCCGCTTTCACATCACCGCCCCGATGTGCCAGGGGACGAACTCGTCGTTGCCGATTCCGAGGGCTTCGCTCTTCGTCCGCCGGCCCGAGGCCGTGTCGAGGATGAGCCGAAAGAGCGCGCGCCCGAGCTCGTCCACGGAGATCTCGCCCGCGGCGATCGGCCCGCAGTCGAGGTCCATGTCCTCAGCCATGCGCCGGTACATGGGGGTGTTGGTGGCGAGCTTGATGGAGGGGACCGGCCGGCAGCCGAAGACCGAGCCCCGGCCGGTGGTGAAGCAGAGCAGGTTGGCCCCGCCGGCCACCATGCCGGTGATCGAGACGGGATCGTAGCCGGGGGTGTCCATGAAGACGAGACCGCTTTCCGTGACCGGTGCGGCATAGCGGTAGACCGCCCTCAGGCGGGTGGTCCCGCCCTTGGCCACGGCCCCGAGCGATTTTTCGAGGATGGTCGTGAGGCCGCCGGCCTTGTTCCCCGGAGTGGGGTTGTTGTCCATCTCCCCGTCGAGCCGCGCGGTGTACTCCTCCCACCAGCGGATGCGGCCGATCAGTTGATCGGCCACCTCCCGGCTCACCGCCCGGCGGGTCAGGAGGTGCTCGGCGCCGTAGATTTCGGGGGTTTCGCCCAGGATGGCCGTGCCTCCCTGCGCCACCAGCCGGTCGACGGCCGCGCCGAGGGCGGGATTGGCTGTGATACCGGAGAGCGCATCCGACCCGCCGCATTCGAGGCCGAGGATGAGGCGGCCAGCCGGCATGGGCTCACGGCGAACGGCATTGGCGGCCGGCAGCATCGCGCGCACCCGGGCCGCGGCCTCCTGAACGGTGCGGCGGGTCCCGCCCGTCTCCTGGATGGTCATGACGGCCGCCATGGGGAAGTCCGCTGCTGAATTCAGATCGGCGATCGCACCGGTCTGCATCACCTCGCAGCCCAGCCCGATCAGAAGAACCCCGGCGAAGTTGGGATGCCGGCGGTAGCCGGCCAGGCTGTCGCGCAGATGCTCGAACCCGCGGCCGCTCCCCGCCATGCCGCAGCCCAATCCGTGGCAGATCGGAACGATGCCGTCCACGTTGGGATAGGCGGCAAGCGCCTCTTCCCGGAACTCCTCCGCCACCATCCGGGCGACCGAGGCGGAGCAGTTGACCGTGCTGATGACGCCGATGTAGTTGCGGGTCGCCACCCGGCCGTCCGGGCGCAGGATGCCCTGGAAGAACTCCGGCGGGTCCACTCCCGCAGCGGCGGAGCCTGCCTCGGCCCCGACGGCGTAGTCCCGCTCGACGCGGCCCATGCCGAGGTTGTGGGTGTGCACATGGTCCCCGGCCGCGATCCCGCCAGCGGCTGCGCCGATGGGCTGCCCGTACTTCACGACGGCCTCCCCCGCCCGGATGGCGGCGGCCGCCACCTTGTGCCCGGCCGGGATCCGGCGGCGGCAGACGATCCCCTCCCGCTCCAGGCGCTCCCCTTCGGCCAGCTCGACCAGGGCGACCACCACATTGTCCAGGGGGTGCAGGCGCAGTGTTTTCGACGCCGTCGCCATGTCACGCTCCTTCTCTCATCGTCGCATCAGAGCGGTCATGACCCGCCGCATGAAGGCGGAGGCGCGCATGCGCCGCATCATCCACATCTCACCGATCGATTTATTGAGGCAGGACATGCTCGGGAAGGAGTGCTGCAGCAGGGCGACGTCATGCAGGCGGATGTTTTTCTGAAGGATAAGGGCCCACTCGTTGATCATCTCCGCCGACCCTTCACCGACGACGCAGGCCCCGTAGACCCTGCCGC
>JBFYWT010000172.1:0-2580 GCA_041310895.1 Desulfobacteraceae bacterium
GGTGCAGGGCGCAGAGGATGAAGATGAGCCAGGCGCGGACTCTCATTTAACCGGATCCTTGTAACTACCCTTCTAAAAATTCTCCGGACGGCGGATGCCCCTCCTCACCCTGCCCCGCTCCTTTATTACGTGGGAAGGAGGGCCCGTAACCTGCGCAGCGTGTCCAAACAGGTAGCGGTGGGGAAGCGGATCGGCGGTATCGTATTGACACCCCGCAGGGTCTTTTATAGTCTCAGCGGGCGTGCGGTTCAACTCCGTTCGAAACCAACCCGCCACCCGAGCGGCCCCGACAAGGAGGAAGATTTCAGCATGACCCCGATCGATCCCGCGAAATTCAGAGACATCAACCCCGGCGAACGCCTGCTGATGGGCCCCGGCCCGAGCGATGTCCCGGCACGGGTGCTGCAGGCCATGGCAGCCCCCTGCATCGGGCACCTCGACCCCTATTTTCTCGCCACCATGAACGAGACCCAGCAGCTCCTGCGCCACCTCTTCCAGACCGGCAACGCCCTGACCATGCCCGTCTCGGCCACCGGCAGCGCGGGGATGGAGGCCTGCTTCGTGAACCTGGTGGAATGCGGCGACGAAGTGGTCGTGGCCGTCAACGGGGTCTTCGGCACCCGCATGTGCGACATCGTCACCCGCATCGGCGGCAAGCTCATCCGCGTGGACGGGGAGTGGGGCAGGGCGGTCGACCCGGCGGCGGTCGAAAAAGCGGTCAAGGGTTGCCAGCCCAAGGTCGTGGCCGTGGTGCATGCCGAAACCTCGACCGGGGCCTGCACGCCGCTCGCAGAGATTTCCCGGATCGCGCACGCGGCCGGCGCCCTCTTTTTGGTGGACTGCGTCACATCGCTCGGCGGCATGGATGTCCCGATCGACGCGCTCAAGGTCGATGCGGCCTACAGCGGCACCCAGAAATGCCTCTCCTGCCCCCCGGGCCTTTCGCCGGTCACCTTCAGCCCGGCCGCCATCAAAGCCCTCGAGCAGCGCAAACACCCGGTGGTGAGCTGGTACCTCGACCTCGGCATGGTGCGCGACTACTGGGGCAACGAACGCAAGTACCACCACACCGCGCCGATCAACATGGTCTACGCCATCCGCGAGGCCCTGCGCATCATCGCCGAGGAGGGGCTCGCGGAGCGCTTCGCGCGCCATCGCCTGAACCACCGCGCCCTCGTCGCCGGGCTCGAGGCCATGGGCCTCGCGATGCTGGTCCCCGAAAAAGAGCGGCTGCCGATGTTGAACGCGGTGCGCATTCCGGAGGGAGTGAACGACGCCAAGGTGCGCAAGGCCCTGCTCACCGATTTCGCCATCGAGATCGGCGGCGGCCTGGGCCAGTTCGCCGGCAAGGTCTGGCGCGTGGGCCTCATGGGCCACTCCTGCCGCCGGAAGAATGTCTTTCTCTTCCTTGCGGCACTTGAAACCGTGCTGAAGGCCGAAGGGTTCAAAACCCGGCCGGGCGCCATCGAGGCGGCCGCTTCCGTCTACGCCGCCGCCTGATGCACGGTATCCGGCCGTCACCCCGTGGAGGCGGGGCCATGACTCTTTTACGAGGGGCAAGCGCATGATGCCAGGCGCGCTGATCAGCGAGCTGCGGCGGATCGTGGGCAAGCGTCACGTCTGCGCCTCGCGCACCGCCTCCGAGCTCTACTCCTACGACGGATCGCTCGCCAAGGGGGCGCCGGCCGCGGTGGTCTTTCCGGCCGACGGTGTCGAGACCGCACAGGTCGTGCGGGCGGCGGCGCGGGCCGGGGTGCCCTTCGTGCCGCGGGGCTTCGGGACCAACCTCTCCGGCGGAACGGTTCTGCCTGCCGGCGGCCTCACCCTCTGCCTTTCGCGCCTGAACCGCATCCTCGACATCACCACCGAGAACCGCACCGCCCGCGTCCAGCCCGGGGTCACCAACCTCGAGCTCCAGAACGCCCTCGCCCCGCTGGGATTTTTCTACGCCCCGGACCCCGCCAGCCAGAAAGTGGCCACCCTGGGCGGCAACGTGGGGGAGAACTCGGGCGGCCCGCGCTGCCTGAAATACGGGGTCACCACCAACCACGTCCTGGGGCTTGCGGCGGTCCTCTCCGACGGCGAATGCCTGCAGCTCGGAGGGGCGGCGCCCGACCCGCCCGGCTATGACCTGCGGGGGCTCTTGATCGGCAGCGAAGGGACGCTCGCGGTCGTGACCGAGGTCACCGTGCGCATCCTGCCGCGGCCGGAAAAGGTGCTGACCCAGCTCGTGGTCTACGACGATGTGCCGGCGGCCGCCCGGTCGGTCGCGGGCATCATCGCCGCGGGGATCGTGCCGGCGACGCTCGAAATGATGGACGCCCCGATCATCCGCGCGGTCGAGGAGAGCATCGCCTGCGGCTACCCGCGCGACGCCGCGGCCGTTCTGATCATCGAGGTGGAGGGCCCGGCGGCGGGTCTGGAAAAGCAGGCCGAGCACATCCGCGCGATCTGCACCGCCAACGGCTGCCGCGAGGTCCGGGACGCCGCCGGCGCCGCCGAGCGCGCCCGCCTGTGGGAAGGCCGGCGCGGGGCTTTCGGCGCCGTAGCGCGGCTGGCGCCGAACTACCTGGTCAACGA
>JBFYWT010000202.1:0-6663 GCA_041310895.1 Desulfobacteraceae bacterium
GAGGAAAAGGATCTCGCGCCGGCTGCCCACGATCCCTCGAAGCGGGTTACGACCATCATGACCACGGCGGACCTCTCTCTGAGGATGGATCCAATCTATAAACCGATTGCTAAGCGCTTCCACAAAAACCCGGAAGCGTTTGCGGACGCGTTCGCCCGGGCGTGGTTCAAGCTGACCCACCGCGACATGGGTCCGCGCGCACGCTATCTCGGCCCGGAGGTCCCGGCCGAGGACCTGATCTGGCAGGACCCCGTCCCCGCGGTCAATCACCAGTTGATTGATGCGAAGGACATTGCCGCCCTCAAGGCCAAGATTCTGGCCTCGGGGCTGACCGTATCCCAGCTGGTGTCGACCGCCTGGGCATCGGCGTCCACCTTCCGCGGCTCCGACAAACGCGGCGGGGCGAACGGGGCGCGCATTCGCCTGGCGCCGCAGAAGAATTGGGAAGTCAATCAGCCGGAACAGTTGGAAACCGTGCTGCAGGCCCTCGAGGGCATCCAAAAGGAATTCAACGGCGCACAGCCCGGCGGCAAGAAGATATCACTGGCGGACCTGATTGTCCTGGGCGGATGCGCGGCTGTCGAGCAGGCCGCGAAGAAGGCTGGCCACAACGTGACCGTTCCCTTCACGCCGGGACGCACAGATGCCTCTCAGGAGCAAACCGACGTGGTGTCATTCCAGATACTTGAACCGAAGGCGGACGGGTTCCGCAACTACCAAAAAACCAAATACGCCGTATCGGCGGAGGAACTGCTGGTGGATCGGGCGCAGCTGCTGACGCTGACCGCTCCTGAGATGACGGTGCTCGTTGGCGGCATGCGTGTCTTGAATGCCAACTTCGGCCGGTCCAAGCACGGCGTCTTCACCAAGCGGCCCGAGGCGCTCACCAACGACTTCTTCGTAAACCTGCTCGACATGCGTACGACGTGGAAGGCAACCTCGGAAGACGCAGACGTGTTCGAGGGGCGGGATCGCGCAACGGGAGAGCTCAAGTGGACCGGCACGCGGGTCGACCTCATCTTCGGTTCGAACTCCCAGCTCCGGGCCGTCGCGGAGGTCTATGGCTGTGCGGACTCCCAGGAGAAGTTCGTGCAGGACTTTGTAGCGGCGTGGAACAAGGTGATGAACCTTGACCGCTTCGACCTCGCTTGATCGAGGCATAAACGAATTCAAGGTCTTTTGATTTTCATCCAATCAATCTGCCGGCGGGGCCTGGCGTTCAGGCCACGTCCTTTTTGATGCGAAGGAAGTGAACCATGAACGCGAAGAAGTCCTAACAGGGCTGCGAGTGCGAGCATTGAGGAAGCGAGGCCGAAATACTGATCACTTGCACCCTGGCGGAAGAGCTGCCTCAGGAAGCCGCACCCGCCGGTGTGCCGGAAGGTCAGAACAAGACCAAAAACTGGGCCGGGGCCGAAAACCCCTTTTGTCTCATCGGAGCGCTGGCGGTGCGGTCATATCTTAGAAGGATGCCCGCGGCGACTCGGATCCATCGGTTTTCTTCACGCCGACTCCCAGGATGCCCATGCGCTTGAGCTCGAAGACGTACTGCAGGGAGATCCCGATCCGATCAAAGGCCTCCCGCAGGTCGCGGCCGTCGAAGCGGTCCTGCTCCGGGTGGGCGGCCAGCCGGCGGGTGATGAGGTTCTGATAGAGTGAAGGGTAGTACTCTTCTATGTAGTAGATGCCCCCGGGTGCCAGCACGCGATGGACCTCGGACACGCCCTCGCGCCAGGCGGGCACGTGGTGGAGGAAGCCGAAGCCGAAGACGGCATCCACGCCGGCGCTGGGCAGCGGCAGCCGGGCGGCGTCCGCCACGCAAAGCGAGATGCCGGGCAGCGATGCCGCGGCAAGGGTGCGGCGTGCCTGCCTGACCATCTCCAGGTCGAGATCAAGGAGGGTGAGGCGCCCAGGCATAAACTGCCGCGCCACCATGCGCGCCCCGCCCCGGCGCTGCAGCCGATCTCAAGCACCCTTCTCCCCGGCGGGAGCGGTTTGACCGCCTGGAACCACCGCACCACAAGCGCCTGCATGGCTCGCCGCAGGGGACTGTTGACGAACCGGCACTCCAGGCGGTTCAGTTTCACTTGACCGCCACGTGCGCCACCGCGATGCCGTTCGTGAAACGGCGATAGTCGACCCGGCTGAAACCGACGGCGCGCAGGAGGCCGGCGAGCTCATCGGGCAGCGGGAACATGCGGATCGATTCCGGCAGGTGGGTATAGGCCCGGCGCGAGCCGGCGATAAGCTCGCCTATAAACGGCATGGCGTAGAACGAGTAGGCGTCGTAAAGCCAGCGGAAAAGGGGTGAGACCGGGCGGGAGAATTCGAGGCAGAGCAGGCGGCCGCCGGGGACCAGAACGCGGTTCATCTCGGCAAACCCCCGGCGCATGTGGGTGACGTTGCGGATGCCGAAGCCCACCATCACCGCGTCGAAGCTGCCGGCGGGGAAGGCGATCTCCTCGGCATCGCCCTGGACGTGGCGGATCCGGTCGGCGAGCGGGCTTCCGGCCAGCTTGGGCCGGCCGGCCGCGATCATGGCCCGGTTGATGTCGTAGATCACGACCCGCCCCCGCGGCCCGGTGCGCCGGGCGGCGAGGCGGGCCAGATCCCCGGTCCCGCCGCAGACATCGAGGACCCGCTCTCCGGGCCGCAAACCGAGCATGCGCACCGACGCGCGCTTCCACGCGTGGTGGATGCCGAAGCTTAGGAGCGAGTTCATGGCATCGTAGACGTGGGCCACCGAGTCGAAGTGTTTTACGACCCGGCGGGTCTTCTCCGCGGCCCGGATGCGTTCGAACCCGAAATAGGCGGCATCCTCGGGCGGGGTCTCCATCTGCCGCCGGCGCGCGGCATCATCCAGCCAGAAGGGACGGGTCAATGGCATGCTCTCTTTCTGTCTCTGCTGCAAAAGCCGCACTGCGCCGGATCACAGCCTGAGGCGCCGTTTTTCGACATCCGGTCAGGCCGCGGCCGGCGCCCCGGCGACGCTCTCCATCAAGGTTTTCAACTCCTCGCCTTCGATGGTCTCCTTCTCCAGCAGCACGACGACCGATTTTTCAAGGACGGCTCGCTTTTCCTTCAGAATGGCTAAAGCCCGGCGGTACTGCGCCCCGATGATCCCACTCACCTCCTTGTCGATCGCCTCGGCCGTGGCCTGGCTGTACTCGTTGGGCCCCTCGGGCAGACCGGGGAGGAACTGGGGCCGACGATTGGGGGCGTAGTAGACCTGGCCGATCGGGCTCATCCCGTACTCGCGCACCATGCTGCGCGCGATGTCGGTGGCCCGCGACAAGTCGTTGTGGGCGCCGGTGGAGATGTCGCCGATCACGGTCTCCTCCGCCGCCCGGCCGCCGAGAAGGGACGTGATCTTGTTCTCGAGCTCGGTCTTGCTCATGAGGAAGCGGTCTTCGGTGGGCACCTGCATGGTGTAGCCCAGGGCGGCGATCCCCCGCGGGATCACGGTGATCTTCTGGACCGGGTCGGTGCCCGGAAGCGACATGGCCACGATGGCATGGCCGAGCTCGTGGTAGGCCACGATCTTCTTCTCCTTCGGGTTGATGACGCGGTTCTTTTTCTCCAGGCCGGCGATCACCCGCTCGACCGCCTCCTGGAACTCGGCCAGCTCCGCCAGGCTCTTGCCCCGGCGGACCGCGAGGAGGGCCGCCTCGTTCACGATGTTGGCGAGATCCGCCCCCACCATCCCCGGAGTCATGTTGGCGATTTTTTCGATGTCGAGCCCCTCTTCGTACTTGATCTTCTTCAGATGCACCCGCAGGATGGCCTCGCGGCCCTTCTTGTCGGGGCGGTCCACCAGCACCTGGCGGTCGAAGCGGCCCGGGCGCAGGAGCGCCGGGTCCAGGATTTCGGGCCGGTTGGTGGCGGCGATCAGGATCACCCCCACCTGGGGGTCGAACCCGTCCATCTCCACCAGGAGCTGGTTCAGGGTCTGCTCGCGCTCGTCGTGGCCGCCCATGGTGCCGATGCCCCGCGCCTTGCCGAGGGCATCGAGTTCGTCGATGAAAATGATGCAGGGGGCCTTGGTCTTGGCCTGGGTGAAGAGATCGCGCACCCGGGCCGCGCCCAGGCCGACGAACATCTCGACGAACTCCGAGCCGCTCATGCTGAAGAAGGGCACCCCGCTCTCGCCGGCCACGGCCTTGGCGAGCAGGGTCTTGCCGGTGCCGGGCGGGCCGACCAGCAGCACCCCGCGCGGCATCTGGCCGCCGACCGCAGTGAAGCGCTCGGGTTCCTTGAGAAACTCGATGATCTCCTTGAGCTCCTGCTTGGACTCATCCACCCCGGCGACGTCGTCGAAGCGCACCCCGACCTCATTCTCCATGTAGATCTTGGCCTTGTTCTTCCCCAGGCTCATAAACCCCGGCTGCTGGCCCTGCATGCGTTTGATCATGTAGAACCAGATCCCGACGAAGAGGACCACCGGGAGCACCCAGGAGATCAGATCGCGCAGGAAGGTCGACTCGATCTCGCCCTTGAAAACCACATTTTGCCGGGCGAGTAAGTCGGAGATCTCCGGATCGACGCGGATCGTCCGGAAGGTTTGGCCGGCGTCGGAGTCGCTCACAGCGGTTTTCATCCGCCCCTGGATGTGGTTGGAGGTGATGGCCACCTCCGTCACCCGGCCGTCGTTCAGCGCCTTCAGAAACTCGCTGTAGGGAATAACCTTTACCTGAAACGCCGAGAAAAGCATGTTTTGAATAATGAGGACCACCCAGATGCCCAAAAGAACGTACCAGATCGAAAACTTCTGGTGCTTCTCCATCTTTCCCCCTTTTGAATGGCCCGGTTCAGCGGTGGCCGATACAGGCCGGATAGTTCCTGAAATCAATATGTTAATTTGGGAATATAACGATTGATGGGGGGTTGTGCAAGAACCGAGTCACGCCCGCCGGGGGCGGCCGGCGCACGTTGTTTTTCCACTAAAGTTTTCGAATACTGTAGCGATAGGTTTCAGTAGGGCGGAGGGTTTTCATTCCACCGGGGGGATGGCAGGAGGCCGATATGGTCGAAGGGGTAGTGGTCAATTTTTGCCGGTCCGGTCACATCTCCTGCTGCACGGCCGCCGGGCAGAAGGAGCAGGCCGTGTGCCGCTTTTACGAAAAATCGCGCGCGGCCGAGCGCTGCATGTATTTCATCTTCGAGGAATACTGCGACTGCCTGAAGGCGCAGCTCGATTCCAGGACAAAGGAATGAAGCGGCCGCCGGGCCGCTTCAGGGGTTGGCGAATTTCTTGGCCAGGTCGTTGTCGATGACGTAGATGCACACCTCCTTGGCCCCTTTTTCGGTGTAGCGGTACTTTTTGCCGAGGTTGGCGATGAGGCTGCGCACGTCCCCCTTGATCTTCTTGTCGTAGGTCTTGAACCCCTTCTCGTCGAACTCCTTGATCGCGCGGCGGAAATTCTCGTTTTCGAGCAGCGGGTCGAGCACCTTCTCCTTGAGGTTGTGGATGTAGCGCTCGCGCAGGTCCTGAAACACCTCGGTCTGGCGGATCGTCAGCCCCTCGACCATCATCTCCTGGGTGAGCGTGCGCGCGGTGTACTCGCGCTGGATCTGCTTGCGCAGCTCCAGGCGTTGAAAGCGCGTCGCCGCCGTTCCGAGCAGCCGGTATTCGATCCCAGCCAGAAAGTCCTCGCTGATCTCCAGCCGGTCGCCGGTGTAAGTGCACACGACGGAGGTGCCGATTTCGAAGTTGATGGCAAATAGATAGTTCTGGATGTCGCGCGCAATCTGCTCCTCGTTGTAGTAGTAGAGCGACTCCTTCACCTCCTGGAGCACCGTGTAGTCGTACATGCGCAGCAGTGAATCGAGGAAGCCCTGCGGGATCGACTCGCGCACATCCGAGTGGACCTTGTTAAAGAACTTGCACAGGTCCGACATATTGATCAGCTTGTCGTCCTTGGCATAGCTGGAGACGAGGTCGTTGAAGATCTTGATGGAATCGCGGCCGGAGATGCCGAAATCGCCTTCGGCCTCGGACTCCGCGATGATGCGCCGCCGGCGCTTGGCGTTGAGCCGTTTGCGGTCCTCTTCCAGCAGCCATTTCGGAATGTGGCCGGTGTAGATCTCCATCTTGAGCAGCTGCAGGTTCTCATCGCAATAGAGCCGGTACTTTTCCGGATCGGGGATCCATTCCAGCATGGTCTCGGAGCGCCGCTTCAGGCGCGAGGAGATGATCACCCGGGCGAAGTTGTGAAGCACCCGCGGCAGGAACCGCTCGTCGATATGGCGGCCGAAGACGTTGCGGTAGATTTCCACCTCGGTGTTGAGGTCCATGACGTAGGGGATGGTGATGTATTCCACCCGGTCCAAGAAGCTTTGGAAACCCTCAATGTTTTTCTGGTCCTCCGGGTTCATCACTGCCACGAGCAGGGAGTTGACGTTCTCCTCGATGTCCTCGACCTTGTGAAGCCCCTCGCTGATGATGTTGTGCAGCTCGATCAGGCGCTCGGCATTGTGGGACTTGATGTCCATCAGCGCATAGACCCCGTTGTTGGTGCGCGCGTAGTGCGAGAAGAGGTAGCGCACCGAGTGGCTGTCTTTCAGGATGCGGTTCAGCTGATGCTGGATCTGGGGGTTGCCGATGGCCTGCTGGCGCAGGGGTTTGTCGCCGGGGTTGAAGACGCTGATGCCCTCCCCGATCCG
>JBFYWT010000209.1:0-3374 GCA_041310895.1 Desulfobacteraceae bacterium
TGCCCCCGAAAAAGGCGGTGTCGCTGTCGCTGCGCGCCGCATCAGGGGCTGCGGTCTCAGGTTTGTCTTTGGCAAAAATTCCCATGGGCGTGTTTCTCCTGCATGCGGAACTCAATTAGAGGACAACGCCCATAATATACGAAAACCCCAAAAAGACAACCGCACATTCCGAGCCGCCTGACAGAAGGGCTCGGAGTGTGCTATAGGAGAAAAAAATGGAGAGCTTCATGGGAAAACGCCTTATCGCCCTCCTGTTCATTTGGCTCCTTCCCTGCGCAGCGCTGCCGGCCGACGCAGCAGACCCCGCGGCAAGCCGGGAGGCGCGCGAGCGCATGGTGCGCGAACAGATCCAGGCCCGCGGCATCTCCCAGCCGGAGGTGCTCAACGCCATGCGATCCGTGCCCCGGCATTGGTTTGTTCCCGCAGACCTCGCCGCCGCCTACCAGGACCACCCCCTTCCCATCGGCGAGGGACAGACCATATCCCAGCCGTACATCGTTGCCTTGATGACGGAGCTCCTCGATCTGAAGCCAACCGAACAGGTGCTGGAGATCGGGACAGGCTCCGGGTATCAGGCCGCCATTTTGTCCGCTTTGGCCTCCCATGTATACACCATCGAAATTAAGCAAAAACTTTCTGTAAATGCATCTAATATATTGAAAAAATACGATTATAAAAATGTAATGTCCCGCCATGGCGACGGCTATTTCGGCTGGCCCGAGGCGGCGCCGTTCGACGCCATCATGATCACCGCCGCGGTGGATCACATCCCCCCGCCTCTGATCGCCCAGCTCAAAGACGGCGGCCGCCTGGTGCTGCCGCTGGGAAGCCCGTTCGGGTATCAGAGCCTGGTGCTCGTGACCAAGCGCGGGCAGGACGTCGTTCTGCGGCACATCATCGGCGTGCTCTTCGTGCCGCTCACCGGGCATGCCATGGACAAACGCCGATGACGTTGTGAGAAGGCCAATTTCTGCGTTGCGCTTCATCTCGCGGGCGCTGCGGCGTACAGGGAGTACGCCTCGCACCGCAAGATTCGCGCGCCTTGAACTTGGCCTTCTCACAACGTCATCAATCGAGCTCATCCGTGGCTAATTTCTCGCTTAAGCAATCGAACAGGACCCTATGCTGACCGCCGTCTTCCTGGTTTCTGGTTCGACTCTCGCCTTTGAGGTTCTGCTGGCGCGGGTTTTCTCCGTGAGCCAGTGGAACCACCTCTCTTTTCTGGTGATCAGCATCGCCCTGTTCGGGTTCGCGGCAAGCGGGACCTTTTTCAGCATCGTGGCACCTGACGTTGAGAGATGGCGCAGCGGTCAGTGGTCGCTGCTGGTGGTCTTTTTCTCGGCCTCGATGCTGGCCGCCGTGACCGGCCTGAGGCAGATCCCCCTGGACTACCACCGCTTGAGCCTCGAACCGGTTCAGGCCGCATACCTGCTCGCCGCCTATCTGCTCCTCGCCCTGCCCTTTTTCTTTTCCGGCGGGCTGGTCGCCGCGGCCTACATGGCGCAGCCCCGGCGCAGCGGCGTGATCTACTTCACGTCCATGGCGGGCTCGGCCGTTGGGGTTCTCCTGCCGGTACCGCTGCTGCCCGTTTACAGCGAATCCGTTCTGATCGTGATCGCAGCCCTGGGGCCGCTGGCGGCCCCGGCGATCATCTTGACCGCCGATTGGCGCAGGCGTGAGCCTGGCAGGCATGCCCGCAGCGCTTTTCGCGCCGCGGCCGCAGCCGGCACCCTGACGCTCATCACGGGTCTCTGGCTGCTGACTCCGGGAGCGCAAAGCCTCCGCGACGTCAAGCCGTCCGAGTTCAAGTTCCTTTCCCAGATCCGATCGTTTCCCGACACGCGCGTCGTGGCGACGTCAACGGACATCCGGGGCCGGGTGGACCGCGTCGAGAGCCCGCACCTGCGTTTCGCTCCCGGCCTCAGCCTCAAGCACACCGAACCCCTGCCGCCAACGACGGTGGTGCTCACGGACGGGGACCGGCCCGTTTTTCTTTACGATCGACCCTCGGCCGCGGAGCTCCTCTTCGCCCGGGACACCCTGTCCTATGCCGGCTACGAGCTGGTTGGCCGACCCGGCAGTGTTCTGCTCCTTCTCGCCGGGGGCGGGCTGGCGGTTCCCTGCGCGCTCGCCTCCGGCGCCGATCGCATCCGGATTCTCCACGCGAACCCCCATGTTGCCGATCTGATTCGAACCCACTACGGCCTGCCGGTGACAGCAGGAAACCCCCGGTCCTACCTCACGCAGTCGGCCGAGCGCTTCGACATCGTGCACGTGGAGAGCTGGGGCGCCACGATGCCCGGCGCGGACGCCCTGGACCAGGAGCACCTGCTGACTATCGAGGCCTTCAGCGAGTATCTGCGGCGCCTCGCACCGGGCGGTCTCCTGATCGTTTCGCGCCGCCTGCGCCTGCCGCCCGCGGATTCCCTGCGAGTGTGGGCCACCGCCCGGGAAGCCCTCGCGCGCGAAAGCGCGCCCCACCCGGAGCGCTGCATCGTCATCCTGCGTGGCTGGGACACTTACACGCTGCTGGTTTTCCGCGAACCGCCCGCCGATCTCATCCCGTTGCAGGAGATCGCCCGCCGGGGCAATTTCGACGTGGTGTACGCGCACGACGCCGACGAGTCTCTCAGCAACCGCTTCAACGTTTTTGACGCACCCTACCATTTTCGCGAACACCTGCGACTCGAAAGGGCACTGCACGCTGACGCCGCACAGGATTACTTTCGCGATTACGTACTGGACGTCGCACCCCAGTCGGACCGGCAGCCGTTTCCCGGGCACTTTCTGAAGATGACTCGCCTGCCGGATCTTTACCGGATGCTGGGCAGCCGCCTGCACGCCTTTGGATTGTCGGGGGAAGTGCTGGTGGCTGTGGCCCTGACGGAAGCTGCACTGGTCTCCGCGCTGCTGCTCCTGCCGCCGTTGTGGATGATCTCGCGCAAACAAGAAAAAATTGCATTCCACGGAACACTCTTCTTTCTCGGCATCGGCGCCGGCTTCATGCTCGCCGAGTTGCTTTTCGTGTACCTCGGCACCTTTTTGATAGGGGACCCGATGGTGAGCCTCACGCTCACCCTGGCAGGGACCCTCGTCTCGTCCGGGCTCGGGGGACTCTGGGCCGGCCGGCGCAGTCCGGCCCTCCTGCCTGCATCCCTGGCGGCGGCCGCGCTGGTGCTCGGCCTGGCAGCTACAAGCCTCATGCTGTTTTCATCCCAGGTGCTCGCGCTGCCTGCGCCGGGGCGCTACATCGCGCTGCTCCTTGCGGTCGCGCTTCCCGGGTTTGTGATGGGGATGCCCTTTCCCCTGGGCATGCGTCACCTGGCGCAAAGCCCCCCGGCGAAGTCCTACGCCTGGGCCGCCAACGGATGCGC
>JBFYWT010000229.1:0-3152 GCA_041310895.1 Desulfobacteraceae bacterium
CCACCCGGCCGTCCATCATGTCCGAGGGGGCCACCATGTCGGCGCCCGCCGTGGCGTGGGAGAGGGCCGTGCGCGCGATCAGATCGAGGGTGGCGTCGTTGTCGATGCACTCCCCCTCCACGCAGCCGCAGTGCCCGTGGTCGGTGTACTGGCACAGGCAGACGTCGGTGATCACGGCCAGCTCGGGCAGGGCCTCCTTGACGGCCTTGACGGCGCGCTGCACGATCCCGCCGGCGGCATAGGCCTGGGTGCCGAGCGGGTCTTTGCGGTCGGGGATGCCGAAAAGAAGCACGGCCGGGATTCCGAGCTGGAAGGCCTCGCGGCAGCTCTTGACCAGCTGGTCCACGGAGAGCTGGAAGTGGCCGGGCATGGAGGGGATCGGGTTGCGGACGTTCTTGCCGCCGATCGCGAAAAGGGGCAGGATCAGGTCGTTGACCGATAGGTTCGTCTCGCGCACCATGCGCCGGAACGCCTCGGATTGCCGCAGCCGCCGGGGGCGGTAGTCGGGAAAGAGCATACGATCCACTCCACTTGATTTTTATGGTTTGCCGAAGATGCCAGGTGGTTGAAAAGATTTCAACTCCGGAGGTGTAGCCCCAGCTCTCCGAGATTCTTCCCCGTACCCTGGACGCCGACCCCGATACCGATACCGACCCCGATTAAGAAAGAAGCGGCCTCATCGGAGTCGGTATCGGTATCGGAATCGGTATCGTTCATTTTTTCTATACTCCTGGCGGGGTAAACCACGCGCTCGCGTCCGTGCGCGTTTTTCGTCCACGGCGCATCGCGCCGGCCTCACGCCGACTCACAGCCGCCCGGTGCGTGGGTGAGCGCGATCTCCTCGTCGGTGAGGTAGCAGGCCGGGTCCGGCGCCCAGAGATCGCCGCTCACGGCCTCCGCGCGCACCCGGAAATTGCCGCCGCAGATGTCCAGCCAGCGGCACTGGGCGCAGCGGCCTTTGACGTAGCGCTTCTTGTCCTTGAGCCGCTGCATCAGCGGTTCGTTCGTGTCCGACCAGATCTCCGAGAAGGGCCGCTCCGTGACGTTGCCGAAGCTGTGGTGGCGCCAGAACTGGTCCGCATGCACCTGCCCGTCCCAGCTCACGCAGCCGATCCCGCGGCCGGAGTTGTTGCCCTCGTTCCACTGCAGGAGCTCTAGCACCTCCCGCGCCCGCTCGGGATCTTCCTGCAGCAGGCGCAGGTAGAGGTAGGGGCCGTCGGCGTGGTTGTCGACCGTCAGCACCTCCGTGGGTTTGCCCGCGGCATGCAGCCGCCGGGTCTCATCGATGATGAGATCGAGCGTGCGGCGGGTCTCCGCGGCGTCCAGGTCCTGCTGGACGAGCTCGGAGCCCCGTCCGGCATAGACGAGATGGTAAAAGCAGACCCGCGGGATGCCCATCTCCTCGATCAGGTGGAAGATGCCGGGGATCTCCTGAACGTTGAAGCGGTTGATGGTGAAGCGCAGCCCGACTTTGATGCCGGCCGCCTGGCAGTTGCGGATCCCCGCGAGCGCCCCCCGGAAGGCGCCGGGAACCCCGCGGAAACTGTCGTTGACCGCCTCCAGCCCGTCGAGGCTGATGCCGACGTAGGAGAGGCCGATCGCCTTCAAAGTACGGGCCACGGCCGGGGTGATCAGGGTGCCGTTGGTGGAGATCACCGCCCGCATGCCTTTCGAAACGGCGTAGGCGGCGAGCTCGGGCAGATCGCGCCGGGCCAGGGGCTCGCCGCCCGAGAAGAGCACGACCGGGACTCCGAAGGCGGCCAGATCGTCCAGCACAGCGCGGCCCTGCTCGAAACTGAGCTCGCCGGTTTCAGCCTCCTCTTTGGCGTGGGCATAGCAGTGCACGCAGCGCAGGTTGCAGCGCCGGGTGACGTTCCAGACGACGACCGGCTTTTTATCCGCCGAAAACTGCAGGAGGTGAGAAGGCAGCTCCGCGGAGCGACGCCCGTAGCGCAGGGCGTCGGAGGGTTCGACGGTACCGCAGTAAAGTTTGGATATTCCGATCATGGGGTCACGATTCCAGGTTCCGGATGTCGGCTGCCGGGGCGCGGCGAGGGCCGTGCCGCCGTCAGGCCGGTGGATGCGAGGCGATGAGGCCGCGCACGTAGCCTTCGGGATCCAACAGGGCGCTGCGGGTGATGAAGAAGCGGCTGCGTCCGGTCTTCTCGCGCACGAGCTTCAACCCATGCTCGAAATGGCTGTTCAGCATGGCGGTCACCCCCTTGACCTCCAGCGTGGACTCCACCAGCATCTCCATGATCAGGTCGATGGCCTCTTCCTCGAGCACGATGTTGAGGTCGTGGTTCTTGAAGAAGAAGAGCTCCGCGTTCTTGATCAGGTCGAAATAGGCTTTGATCTGCCGCACCGCGCTGCCGGTGTCGGTCACGTGGCGGACGTAGTGGGCGGCCACGATGTCGATGCGTGCGGGGGTCATCGTCAGGCCGTATTTTTCGGTCAGATGCTTGCGGTTGGTCTGCAGGTAGTCCCGCAGGGCGTTGCGCTCCTCGTCCCCCAGCCGCTCGAAGGCCGCTCGCAGCTGCGGGTCCTGCGGACGCGCGAGGAGTGTCGCCAGCACGGACGCGGGGTCGGTCGCCACCTCCTCGGTCACCGGGAAATGGGTGGCGGCCGAGGAGGGGAGCGCTTTTTCGAATTGCAGCAGGGCCTTTTCAATAACGCTGACCAGGCCGCGTGCGCCGGTGCCTTCGGCGTGGGCAAGCGTCGCCATCCGCCGCAGGAAGGCGTCGGCGAACTTGACCGTGATGCCGTAGGCGGCGAAGTCGAGCTTCTTGCCGAGGATGAGGGGGTTGTTGGGGTTCTTGAGAATCTGGTAAAGGTCCTCCTCGGTCAGGTGCTCGAAAACGGCCTTGACCGGCATGCGCCCGACGAATTCGCTTTCGAACCCGAACTCGATCAGGTCTTCGGCCCGGACGTGCTGGAGAAGGCCGGCCTGATCGCCGGCGCTGATGATGCGGGCCCCGAATCCGATCCCCTGGCGCGTGAGCCGCCGCTGAATGATCGGCACCAGGTCGGTGAAGGCGCCGCTCAGGATGAAGAGCACGTTTTTCGTGTTGACCGATTGTTTGTCGCGCTTGCCGGTCTTGCGGAAGCGTTCGATCTCCTGCATCATCGCAATCGGGTCGTGGGGCACCTTG
>JBFYWT010000232.1:0-3228 GCA_041310895.1 Desulfobacteraceae bacterium
GGTTTACTACGGACTGCCTCACCCATTCGCAGAGGCTGCCTGATGCTTCACCAAAAAGAAACCAAACGACTCAGAGCTTATCCCACCCATCAGGCTGTCCAAACAACGGGGTCCACCGCCACCATCATCCCCACGCTGTGTGCAACCCGCGTCCAAGCGTAAAATTTTTGTCACCGTTTTGCATACAAAAAAACTCATAAGAGACTAAAGTGAGCTAAAGTTAAAAGTGACTAAAGTTGGGTTAGGGAAAGGGTGAGAGGGTTCAAGGGTCCGAGGGTCCAAGGGGAAAAGAGTAGGGTCCAAGGGGCCGAGGGTCCGAGGGAAAGAAGTCGGAGTTAAAAGTAACGAGCAACGAGCAGCGAGTCGAAACCGGATGTTTCATATTCAGTTCCCTTGCACCCTCGGCCCGTTGGACCCTTCCTTTCATCTCCCTCCAACCCATTTACTTGACCCGCTTCGAACCGTTTGGTATTGCCATCCATTATCAAAATTCAACCGCGCCGTCCATCCCAAGCCTTTGCGAAAGGATCGCTGACCATGACCTCTGTCACTAAATCCTGCCAGCTTTACCGACGGGCCGTGAAGCTTATTCCCGGCGGCGTGAACAGCCCGGTCCGGGCCTGCAAGTCCGTGGGTGCGGATCCGCTCTTCATCCGCCGCGCCGAGGGAGCCGTGATCGTCGATGCCGACGGCAACCGTTACATCGACTACATCGGCTCCTGGGGGCCGATGATCTTAGGCCACAACCATCCGGCCGTGGTCAAGGCCGTCACGCGGGTGCTCGCGCGCGGTACGAGCTTCGGCGCCCCGACCGACCTCGAGATCGAGCTGGCGGAGATGGTGATCGCGGCCGTGCCGTCGGTCGAGCTCGTGCGCATGGTCAACTCCGGTACCGAGGCGGCCATGAGCGCCGTGCGCCTCGCGCGCGGGGTGACGCAGCGCGATCTTGTGATCAAGTTCGACGGCTGCTACCACGGTCACGCCGACACGCTCCTCGTTGCGGCCGGCTCGGGGGTGGCGACGCTTGCCATCCCCGGCAGCCCGGGCGTGCCGGAGGCCGTGGCCGCCCACACGCTCTCCCTGCCTTACAACGACAGCGCCCTGTTCAAAAAGGTGATGGACGAGCGGGGAGGGGAGGTGGCCTGCGTGATCGTGGAGCCGGTCGCCGGGAACATGGGGCTCGTGCCCCCCGCACAGGGGTTTTTGAAAACCCTGCGGCGTGAAACCGCCGCCCACGGCGCCCTTCTCATATTCGATGAGGTCATGACCGGCTTTCGCGTCGCCTACGGCGGGGCCCAGGCCCTCTACGGGATCACGCCGGATCTCTCCTGCTTCGGGAAGATCATCGGCGGGGGGCTGCCGGTGGGGGCCTACGGGGGCAAGAAGAAGTTCATGAGCCGGATCGCGCCCCAGGGGCCGATCTACCAGGCCGGGACCCTCTCGGGCAACCCGCTCGCCATGGCGGCCGGTATCGCCACCTTGAAACAGATCAAGAAGAAGGGGTTCTACGAAAAGCTGGAGAAGAAAAGCGCAACGCTCGGGGCCGGCCTCGCGCTCGCGGCTGCCCGCGCCGGGATTCCCGCCGAGGTCGGCCGCGTGGGCTCGATGCTCGGGATCTTCTTCTGCGATCAGCCGGTCCGGAATTTCGAGGAGGCCAAGCGCTGCGACCTGAAACTCTTCGCCAAGTTCTACCAGGGCATGCGCCGCGAAGGGGTCTACCTCGCGCCCTCGCAGTTCGAGGCCCTCTTCGTCTCTGCCGCCCACACTGCCGCCCAGATCGAGGCCACGATCCAGGCGGCGGCAAAGGTTTTGGGGCAGCTTGGCCGCTGACGCCGACAGCGCCGCCGTCCTGGACCCTGCCCGCAACCGGATCGCCCCCGGGGCGCGGCGGGTGCACCTGATCGGCGTCTGCGGGACAGCCATGGGGGCGCTTGCCGCCATGCTGAAGGAGCGGGGCTGCGAGGTAAGCGGCTCGGACACCCAGGTCTACCCCCCCATGAGCGATTTTCTTGCCGCACGGGGCATCCGCCTCGTGGAGGGCTTCCGGCCGGAGAACCTCGCGCACGCGCCGGATCTCGTCGTGGTGGGAAACGTCGTGACCCGCACCAACCCCGAGGCGGTCGAGCTCGCGCGGCAGGGCCTCGACTACTGCTCGATGCCTCAGGCCATCCACCGCTTCGCCGCCGCCGGCAAGCGCACCCTGATGGTGACCGGCACCCACGGCAAGACCACGACCTGCGCCATCCTCGCCTGGATCCTTGAGGTCGCCGGGAGAAGCCCCTCCTTCGTCATCGGCGGGATCCTCAAGAACTTCGACAGCAACTACCGCCTGGGGAAAGGCGAGGAGATCGTGCTCGAGGGCGACGAGTACGACACGGCCTTTTTCGACAAAGGGCCGAAGTTTCTGCATTACAGCCCGCATGCCACCGTGCTGACAAGTGTGGAGTTCGACCACGCCGACATCTACCGCGACCTTGATCACGTCAAGAGCGCTTTCCGGCGACTGGCCGAGGGGCTGCCGGCGGAGAGCCTCCTTGTCGCCTGGGACCAGGACCCGAATGTCTCCGCGGTGATCGGCGGCACGCGGGCGGAGGTTTGGCGCTACGGCCGGCGGGAGGACTCCGCCTGGCGGCTGGGATCAGTTTCGGTGACGCCGCCCTGGACCGATTTCGAGGCCCTTGCCTCCGGGCGGCTCACCGGCCGCTTTCGCACCCGGATGATCGGGACTCACAACCTTGTGAACGCCCTGGCTGCCCTGGCCGTGGCCGCGCGCGTGGGTGTGCCCGCTGAGGCCGCGGCCGAGGCGCTCGCGAGCTTCGAGGGCGTCCGGCGCCGGCAGGAGATCCGGGGCGAGCGGCGGGGGGTCACCGTGCTGGACGACTTCGCCCACCACCCCACCGCCGTGCGCGAGACCCTCGCCGCCGTCCGGTCGTCCTACCCCGGGCGGCGGATCGTGGCCGTCTTCGAGCCGCGCACCAACTCCAGCATGCGCAAAGTGTTTCAGACGGTATACCCCGCCGCCTTCGACAAGGCGGACCTCGTCTTCCTCCGCCGTCCCTCCCGGCTCGATAAAATTCCGGAGGGTGAGCGCTTTTCCTCGGATGAGCTCGCAGCGGAAATCACCCGCCGCGGAAAGCCCACGTGGTGTTTTCCCGGCACCGATGAGCTTCTCGCCGGGCTCATCCCCCGCCTTGCCGCGGGGGACGTGGTCGTGATCATGTCGAACGG
>JBFYWT010000243.1:0-22510 GCA_041310895.1 Desulfobacteraceae bacterium
GGGTCGTGATCCATCCCGGATGCCGGATCCGCGGAGAGCGCACATTGATTCTGCCCGGGGTTCGACTCGGCGCCGAGGCCCCCGTGACGATCGAGAACTGTCTGCTCGGCCCGGAGGTCCAACTGAAAGGCGGGTATTTCAGCGGGGCGGTCTTTTTAGAAAAATCGGTCTGCGGCTCCGGGTCGCACGTGCGAGAGGGCACTATTTTGGAGGAGCATGCGAGCATCGCCCACACAGCGGGCCTCAAGCAGACCATCCTTTTTCCCTTTGTGACCCTCGGAAGCCTGATCAACTTCTGCGACTGCTTCATGGCCGGCGGCACCGGGCCGCGCAACCACAGCGAGGTGGGCAGCTCCTACATCCACTTCAATTTCACCCCCACCCAGCACAAGGCAACCGCCTCCCTGATCGGGGAGGTCCCTCGCGGGGTCATGCTGAACTGCAAGCCGATTTTCCTGGGAGGGCAGGGGGGGATGGCCGGTCCGGTGCGGCTCGCATACGGCATAACGGTGGCGGCCGGGACCATCCTGCGCCGGGACGAACTGCGCCCGGATCGACTGATCTACGGGGGGGCGCCCAAGGCGGGCAATGTCAAATTCACCCCGGGAGGCTTTTCCGGCATCGGCCGGGTCATCCGCAACAACCTTGTCTACGTCGGAAACCTACTTGCCCTGCGCCAATGGTATCTTGGGGCAAGATCCATGTTCGTCGGCGACCGGTTTCCGAAAGAGCTGCTGGGGGGGCTCGTTGAGACCGTCGAAGGTGCCCTTGCCGAACGCCTGAACCGCTTGAGAGAGCTCGGGGAGAAAATGGCCCAAGCGGGAGATGATGCGTTGTCCGGCCGCTTTTCTGCCATGGAGGGAGCGCTGAAGGGCCAACTGGAGTTCCAGGGCGATCCCGCACTGCGGGAACCCTTTCTCGAAAAACTCGCACGAACGGTCGATCGCAAGGGCAGGGATTATATCACTGTGGTGCAGGCGTTGGCCCCGGAGGAGTCCGGACTGGGTACAGCGTGGCTGCAGGGGATCGTGAATGATACATCGGAGGCGGCACTGGTTGCGTTGAAATGAAATCGAAACGATCCTGATCTCAATACCGTCGGCATGAGGTCACTTGGTAGACCCAGGCGAATCGGCCGTCAAGGGCAATCTGCCGTCAGCTCAACCTCCTGCACCCTCGAAATATTGAATTCTCGCGGCTATGGCTAAACTATTTGGAACAGATGGTATACGTGGAATAGCAAATAGTTATCCGATGACAGCTGAGGTTGCGCTTCAAGTAGGTCGCGCCGCGGCCCTGGAATTGGGTAGCGATCACCGGCCGGCCCGATTTGTCATCGGCCAAGACACGCGGGCCTCGGGGGACATGCTCGTACATGCGTTGGCGGCCGGCATAAGCGCGGCCGGCGCCCAGGCCGATCTGCTTGGCGTTCTGCCTACGCCGGGAATTGCCTTTATCGCCCGGGCCGCGGGGGCTCAAGGCGGCATCGTCATTTCGGCTTCCCACAACCCCTACCAAGACAACGGGATCAAGCTATTCAGCGCTGCCGGCGCCAAGCTGGCCGATGAAATCGAAGCAAAGATTGAGACCCTTGTGCTCCTGGGGCTGACGGATCCGGCGGCTGCCGGCGGGGGCCAGGAGCCGGGTCGGGTACAGCGGGTCGGTGATGCCGTCGAGCGTTATGCCGGTTTCCTGAAGTCCTGCCTGGAAGGGCGCACACGTCCTTTCTCCGGGCTCAAAATCGTTATGGACTGTGCCCATGGTGCCGCCTACGCGGTGGCGCCGCGGGTGTACACTGAGCTCGGAGCCACAGTGGAAGTGCTCCACGCGAGTCCGGACGGCAGGAACATCAATGCGGCGTGCGGCTCGCAGCACCCCGAGCATTTGGCACGGCGGGTGGTGGAATCGGAAGCCCGGGCGGGGATCGCCTTCGACGGCGACGCCGACCGGCTGATTGCGGTCGACGAGACCGGGGAGGTGCTGAGCGGCGACCGGATCCTGGCCATTCTCGCCGCTCATCTCAAGGCCAAGGGGCGCCTCGGCGGGAACACGGTGGTGAGCACGGTAATGAGCAACATGGGACTGGGCGCGGCGTTGAAAAAGATGGGGGTGCACCATGTCATGTCAGCCGTGGGCGATCGCTATGTGATGGAGGCGATGCACGCCTGCGGTGCGGTGCTGGGCGGGGAAGACTCCGGGCACATGATCTTCGCTGACCATCACAGCACGGGGGATGGCATCCTTTCAGGCCTGAAGCTGCTCGAGGCCATGACCGAGCAAGGACGGCCGCTGTCGGAGCTCAAGCGCATCATGGCGGTTTTTCCCCAGGTTCTGATCAACGTGCCGGTGCGTGCAAAGCCCGCCGTCGAAACCGTTCCGGAGATCGTTGCGGAAATCAGCGAAGTCGAAAAGGAATTGAGAGAACAAGGGCGGGTGCTCGTGCGTTATTCCGGCACCCAGGGGCTCTGCCGTGTCATGGTGGAGGGCCCCACCGAAGAGAAAACCGGGGAATACTGCCGCAGGATTGCTGCGGCCGTGACGAGGGCTTTGGGGTAATCCGCTGGATTGCCGTCCCGTGAAGGCGGGATGCCGGACAGATAAGAAGGGCTCAACGAAAAAAGGCCCCGCACGCAGCGGGGCCTTTTTTGCGTAATTAAAGATCGTATCAGTTGCGGTTGCTTCCGAAGATCCGCAGCAGCATCAGGAAGAGGTTGATGAAGTCCAGGTAGAGCTTGAGGGCTCCCAGAATGGCACCTTTGCGCACCGCGGAGGCATCGATGTCGGCCGGTTGCGAGAGCGCCATGTTTTTTATGTGCTGGGTGTCATAGGCCGTCAAACCGACGAAGACGAGAACGCCGATGTAGCTCACGATCGTGGACACCGCGTTGCTCTGGATGAACATGTTGACCACGGAGGCGATGATGATCCCGATGAGCCCCATCGTCAAAAAACCGCCCATGGAGGTCAGATCGCGCCGGGTGGTCCAGCCGTAAATGCTGCAGGCGGTGAAGGTTGCCGCGCAGATGAAGAAGGTCGATGTGATCGACGAGTGGGCGTAGACCAGGAATATCCCGGAGAGCGTGACCCCGTTCAGCGCCGAGTAGAGCATGAAGAGCAAGGTGGCGGTCGAGGCTTGCATGCGCTGGATCCGGGCGCTGATCATAAACACCATCGCCAGCTGGGCGATGATAAGCCCGAAGAAGACCATGGGCGCACCGAACACAAGGCTCTGTATCTCCGGACTGTTGGCCACTGCATAGGCCAAAACCCCCGTCAGGCCGAGACCCAGAGCCATCCAGTTGTAAACGCTGCGGACAAACGAGTTGACCCGCACCTGAACCTGAGCTTCCCTGATGGTGACCGAATCCATTCCTGCCTCCGTTGCGTAGGTTATATGTTATTGCAATTTGTCCGAAATATACCACAGCCCGAAGCGAAGTCAACGACCAACCGCGAAGCGGTCGGCTTCGGTTATCGGAATCGCCGCATTCTTGATAAAACCCAGCTAAACAGGTATAAGACACCCATGAAGCCCGAGGAGTTGCTCATCGAACTCAAGAACGTGGCCGAGCGGCTCGGAGTCGTTGTGGAGGAACACAATTTCCGGGAAGCCGGTGTGCGCGTCAAGAGCGGCCTTTGCACGGTGCGCGGGGAAAAATTGTTCATCCTGGACAAGCACAAAGCCCTGCCGAAAAAAATCGAAATCCTCTCGTCCATGCTGGCGCAGATGCCTCTCGACGACGTCTACATTGTTCCGGCCGTGCGCGCGTGCATCATGAAAAGCGCCGGAGAAGAGGACGACTGAGAGCGATTTCGACCGGGCAGCCTTTGATAATTTATTAGTTTACATAATATACATTATCAGACATTTATAGAATATCAATCCTGCAACCATGCCGGACCCCTTTGATTCCAACTTCGATGACAGCGGCGACTTTATCGCCGGCGGCAGCCCCGAGCCCGGCGGCAGCGCGCGTAACATCCTGAGTGTCTCCGAGCTTACCCGACGCATCAAGACGTTGCTCGAGAACAACTTCCCATTTGTCTGGGTGTGCGGCGAGATCTCAAACTTGCGTGTGCCCGGCTCCGGTCACCTGTATTTCACACTCAAGGATGAGAGCGCCCAGGTGGCGGCGGTCATGTTCCGCAACCAGAAGCGTCAGCTCACCTTTCAGCCCGAAGACGGGATGAATATCATCGGTTTGGGGCGTATCAGCGTGTACGAGCCGCGCGGCGCCTATCAGGTCATCCTGGAGTATCTTGAGCCCGCCGGGATCGGCGCCCTGCAGATCGCATTTGAAAAGCTCAAGCAGCGGCTCGCCGATGCGGGCCTGTTCGACGAACGCCATAAGCAGCGGCTCCCGTTTTTGCCGCTCAAGATCGGTATCGTCACATCACCCGCAGGCGCGGTCGTCCACGATATCATCACGGTCACCGGCCGGCGTTTCCCCTCGATCCCGCTTATAATCGTGCCGGTGAAGGTCCAGGGTCCCGGTGCCGAGGACGAGATCTGTGATGCGCTCGCACGGCTCAACCAGCGCGCCGAATGCGAGGTCATCATCGTGGCGCGCGGTGGCGGATCGCTCGAAGACCTCCAGGCCTTCAACTCCGAGCGTGTTGCCCGGGCGATTTTCGACTCCCGCATCCCGGTCGTTTCCGCCGTCGGCCACGAGACGGATTTCACGATTGCCGATTTTGTTGCCGACGTGCGGGCGCCGACGCCGTCGGCTGCCGCTGAAATCGTCGTGCCCGACCGCATCGAGCTTTTGCGGCGAGTTTCAAATATTACATCTAAACTTAATAATGAAGCATTCAACCATTTAAATATAAGAAAAAAAGAGTTATTAAACCTATCCAGACGAGTTAAAGACCCCAAACGCAGAATCCAGGAGTTGTGGATCCGGGTCGACGACCTGCAAGGTCGGCTCGTACGGCTGCAGTCCGTCTATTTTCAACGCAAAAAGGAACTCTTGGATGCCATGCGCCGGCGGGTTTTGTATGGATCGCCGGCTGTTCAGTGTGGAAAATTTAAATTTAAACTTGATGTTAAAACCGTTAAGCTATTTAATTTAATTAAAAAAATAATAGTACAGAAAACGTCTTCGTATCGTGAGGCGGCAGCCCGACTGGTATCTTTAGACCCCATGGCCATCCTGCGCCGCGGATACAGCGTGACCCGTCGGCTGCCGGACCGGGCCGTGGTCACGGACCCCGCCCAGGTGATGGTTGACCAGCCGATCGAGGTGGTGGTGGCTAACGGAACGATCCAGGCGAACGTTAAGGGAGTCATGCGACATGGCAAAGAAGAGTTTTGAACAGGCCCTCAAGATGCTCGAACAGATCGTGGCCGAGCTCGAATCCGGGGACCTGCCCCTCGAGCAGGCCATCCGCAAATTCGAGGAGGGCATGGAGCTCTCGCGGTATTGCGCCCAGCGACTCGAGGAGACCGAGCGCAAGATCACCCAACTCGTCCAGGATGGCCCTGGCGGCCTCGTTGAAAAGCCCTTCAGCGCCGAAAGCGGGCAGTGATCATGTTCGACCTGGCAGCCTACCTCGCGCGTAACAACGCGGCCGTCGAATCCGCCCTCGCCCGGTTTCTCCCGCCGGCGCAAGGGAACCGACTCACCGCGGCCATGCGCTACTCGCTTATGGCGGGGGGGAAACGCATCCGCCCCAACTTCTGCATCGCCGCGTCCGAGGCGGCCGGCGGCACGGCCGAAGCGGCCCTGGCGCCGGCCTGCGCGCTCGAGATGATCCACACCTATTCGCTCATCCATGACGATCTCCCCGGTATGGACGACGACGACCTGCGGCGCGGACAACCCACCTGCCACAAGGCCTTCGACGAGGCCACCGCCATTCTCGCCGGGGACGCCCTTCTGACCCTGGCCTTCGAGGTCCTGGCCACCATGGATGTGGGCTCACGGGCGGCGCGGCTGGAGGTGATCCGGCTCATCGCCGCCGCCGCCGGGTTTCAGGGCATGGTTCTGGGCCAGATGCTTGACATGCGATCCGAGGGCCGCACTTTGCCAATCGATGAGTTGCAGTTCTTGCACGGCCGCAAAACCGGGGACATGATTCAGGCGGCGTTGATTTCCGGCGCCCTCATCGCCGGCGGGGCCGAGACCCAGATCCACCAGCTCACTGCTTACGGGCGCGCCGTGGGACTTGCGTTTCAAGTGGTGGACGACATTTTGAATGTCGAGGGGGATCCGGCCGTTATGGGCAAGGCCTCCGGAACCGACACGCTGCGGCGCAAGAATTCCTACCCGGAGATTTTAGGACTTGAAAAATCGAAGGAATTCGCCGACAATTTAAAAACGCAGGCGATTGCGACCCTGGCGGAGTTCGATCGGCGGGCCGACCCCTTGCGGGCGATCGCCGCCTATGTCGTCGAACGCCGAAGATAGCCATGAGCCTTCTGGAATCCATCAACTCCCCGGCCGACCTGAAAAAACTCCCGCGGGCCCAACTGCCTGAGCTTGCGGCCGAAATCCGCCGTCTGATCGTGGAGGTCGTGGCGCGGACGGGCGGGCACCTGGCACCCAGCCTCGGTGCCGTCGAGCTGGCGATTGCCATCCATTATGTGTTCGATGCTCCGCGGGACAAGCTGATCTGGGATGTCGGCCACCAGGCCTACGCCCACAAGATCCTCACCGGACGCCGGGAGGCCTTCACGACCCTGCGGCGGCACGGCGGCATCTCCGGGTTCACCCGCCGCAGCGAGAGCCCCTTCGACGCCTTCACCACCGGCCATAGCAGCACCTCGATTTCGGCCGGCTACGGCATGGCCTGCGCGCACTTTCTCAAGCAGGATGACGCCAAGGTGATCGCCGTGATCGGCGACGGATCAATGACCGCGGGCCTGGCCTTCGAGGGGTTGAACCAGGCCGGGGGCAACCCCAAGCGGGATCTCATCGTCATCCTGAACGACAACGAGATGTCGATCGCACGCAACGTCGGCGCCCTCTCCTCGTTTCTCAGCCGGACCTTTTCGGCCAAAAAGCTCCAGGAGCTGCGCAAGGAGCTCGGCTTTTTCTTCCGCAAGCTGCCCCGCATCGGCGAGGATGTCTACCAGCTGGCCAAACGCACCGAGGAGTCCTTCAAAGCCTTTGTGACGCCCGGCATGCTCTTCGAGGCGTTCAACTTCGAGTACTTCGGTCCGATCAACGGCCACAAGATCGATCACCTGATCGACATCCTGAACAACGTAAAATACATCCGGGAGCCGGTGCTCCTGCACGTCACCACCCGCAAGGGCAAGGGCTACGGCCCCGCCGAAAAAAACCCGGTCCACTTTCACGGCTGCGGCTGCTTCGAGGTGGAGACCGGGGAGTGCCTGGTGTGCGCCCCCGCAGGGCCGACCTACACCGAGGTCTTCGGCCGAACCATGGTCGAGCTGGCCGCAAACGATCCGCGCGTCGTGGCCGTCACGGCCGCCATGCCCGAGGGCACCGGGCTTTCGCGCTTTGCCCAGAGCTACCCGGAGCGGTTTTATGACGTGGGCATCGCCGAGCAGCACGCGGTGACCTTCGCGGCCGGGCTGGCCGCGGAGGGGTTCCGGCCGGTGGTGGCGATCTATTCCACCTTTCTGCAGCGCGCCTACGACCAGATCCTGCACGATGTCTGCATGGAGCGGCTGCCGGTGGTCTTCGCCCTGGACCGGGGCGGGATCGTCGGCGAGGACGGCGCGACCCATCAGGGGCTATTCGATTTCGCGTTCCTGCGCAGCATGCCGAACATGGTCGTCATGGCGCCGAAGGATGAAAACGAGCTGCGCCGGATGATGGTGACCGCCCTTCAGCACGAGGGCCCCATCGCCTTCCGCTATCCCCGGGGCGTCGGCGAGGGGGTCGCCCTCGATCCGGAGGTCACCGGGCTTCCGCTCGGCAAGGCGGAGCTGATCGCGGCGGGCGACGATGTGGCCGTCCTGGCGATCGGCCGCGGCGTCCCGGAGGCGCTCAAGGCCCATCAGCGGCTGGCGGAGCGCGGCATCCGGGCCGCGGTTGTCAACTGCCGCTTCGTCAAGCCGATCGATGCGGAGCTGATCGTCGCGACGGCCCATCGGGTGCCCCGGCTCATCACGGTGGAGGAGCATGTCCTTCAGGGCGGGTTCGGCAGCGCCGTGCTGGAGTTGCTGAATGACGAGGGGATCCGCCACGCCGCCGTCGAGCGGATCGGGGTGCCGGACTGTTTCGTCGAACACGGCCCGCCGCAGCTCCTGCGCGCTCACTACGGGCTGGATGCCGCCGCTATCGTGAAGGCGGCCGATCGGCTGCTGCGGCGCAACGGTCAGGCCGTCCCGCCGGTCGTCGTACGCTCGGCCTAGCCGGCGGTTGAAAAAAAGGCGCTGCATGCCGGCTCCCCGCAAGCGATTGGACATTCTGCTGACCGAACGCGGCCTGGCGCCGAGCCGCGAACGGGCGCGCGCCCTGATCATGGCCGGGGCCGTCCGCGTGGAGGATCGCCCCGCTGGCAAGCCCGGACTGATGGTCGCTGAAGCGCAGCGGATCGAGGTTGTCGGCGGCGAGCTGTCTTACGTGAGCCGCGGGGGCCTTAAACTCGAGGCCGCGCTCGATGGCTATGCGCTGGACGTTGACGGATGGGTTTGTTTAGATGTAGGTGCCTCCACGGGCGGCTTTACGGACTGTCTGCTCCAGCGTGGGGCCACCCGGGTCTGCGCCGTGGACGTCGGCTACGGCCAGCTCGCCTGGAAGTTGCGGCAGGACCCGCGGGTTGTCGTCCTCGAGCGCACGAACATCCGCCGCATGGATCCCACCCGGCTGCCCGAGCCGGTGGACCTGGTCACGATCGACGTCGCCTTCATCTCCCTCAAACTCGTGGTGCCCGCTGTTCTGCCCTTTTGCAAGCCGGGGGGCCGCATCCTGCCGCTCGTCAAACCGCAGTTCGAGGTCGGCCGGGGCGAGGTCGGCAAGGGCGGTGTCGTACGCGACCCGGCCCAGCACGCGCGGGTGCTGGCGGAGCTCACCCGTTGTTTCAGCGATCTGGGCTTGTCCTGCGCCGACGCCATCCCCTCCCCCATTCTCGGTCCCAAAGGCAACCGTGAGTTTTTCATGCTCCTGGGGGCTTGATTTTTAAACCCTGAATAGATAGAAGTCAGCGTTTACCGCCCGTTTCCGGGCAAAAAATCCATTCAGGAGAGGATGTTCAATGAGCGAGAAGGTCGACAGCATCCGCAACATTGCCTTGGTGGCCCACGGGGGCGCCGGAAAAACCTCCCTGGCCGAAGCCCTGCTTTTCGATGCCGGTGTGATCAACCGCATGGGGCGGATCGAGGAAGGCAACACGGCCATGGATTTCGAGCCCGAGGAGACCAAACGCACCTCCAGCATCAGCACCGGCTTCCACCAGCTGACCTGGAAGAAGCACACCATCAGCCTGATGGACACCCCGGGCGACCAGAATTTTTTCTCCGACACCAAGACCTGCCTGCAGGCGGCCGACGCCGCGGTGGTGGTCATCGACGCCGTCGACGGCATCAAGGTCCAGACCGAGCAGGGATGGGAATTTTTGGATGAGTTCGAGCTGCCGCGGGCCATCTTCATCAACAAGCTCGACCGCGAGCGGGCCGACTTCCAGCGCACCTTCACGGACGTCCGGGGGATGTTCACGCCCAAGCCCATCATCCTGCAGCTGCCGATCGGGGCCGAGTCCGGCTTCAAGGGCATCGTCGACCTCATCGCCCAGAAAGCCTATCTCTACGGGCCCGACGGCAAGGCCAAGGCGGCCGATATCCCCGCCGAGATGAAAGACGAGGTGGCCGCGGAGCGGGAGACCCTGATCGAAAACATCGCCGAGGCGGACGACGCCTTGGTCGAGCGCTACCTCGAGGGCGAGACCCTCAGCGAGGAGGATCTGCGCAACGCCCTGCGCAAGGGCACCATCGCCCGCACCTTCGTGCCCGTGCTCTGCGGGTCCGCCACCGCCAACATCGCAATCGACCTCTTGATGGATTTCGTGCTGGGCTCCCTGCCCTCCCCCGCGGACCGCGGTCCCAAGATGGGCAAAGACCCCGCGACCGGCGCCGAGGTTGAGCGCCGGCCCGACCCGGCGGCCCCCTTCTCGGCCCTGGTGGTCAAAACCATCACCGACCCCTATGCCGGCCGGCTGACTATTTTCCGCATCTTCTCGGGCACCATCGGGACGGACGGCTCCTTCTACAACTCGAAAAAAGAGACGCGCGAGCGCTACAGCCAGCTCCTGGTGATCCTCGGCAAGGAGCAGAAGGCGGCCGCCGGCGGCGGGCCCGGCGCCATTGTCGCCGTGGCCAAGCTCAAGGAGACCGGGACCGGCGACACCCTCTGCGACGAGGCGAACAAGGTGCGCTTCACCCCGGTCGAGCCCATCCCGACCCTCATCTCCTACGCGTTAAGCGCCAAGAACAAGGGCGACGAGGACAAGATCTTCACCTCCCTCACGCGGCTGCTGGAAGAGGACGGCTCGCTGCGGATCGATCGCCTGGCGGAGACCAAGGAGATCATCCTGCACGGACAGGGCCAGATCCACATCGAAACCACCGTCGAGCGGCTCAAACGCAAGTTCAACGTCGAGGTCCAGCTCAACATCCCCAAAGTCCCCTACCGCGAAACCCTCAAGAAAAAGGTGCGGGTCCAGGGGCGGCACAAGAAGCAGACCGGCGGCCACGGCCAGTTCGGGGACTGCTGGGTTCAGTTCGAGCCTCAGCCGCGCGGCAAGGGGTTCGAATACGTGGACGCGATCGTAGGGGGCTCCATCCCGCGGCAGTACATTCCGGCGGTGGAAAAGGGCATCGTCGAATCGGCCCAGCGTGGTGTCCTGGCGGGCTTCCCCTGCGTGGACTTCAAGGCCACCGTCGACGACGGCTCCTACCACGCGGTGGACTCGTCGGAAATGGCCTTCAAGATCGCCGGCTCCCTTGCCTTTCGCAAGGCCGCCGAACAGGCCGACCCGGTGCTGCTCGAGCCGATCATGAAGGTGACCGTCATCGCCCCGGACGAGTTCATGGGTGACATCATGGGCGACCTGAACAGCCGGCGCGGCCGGGTGCTGGGGATGGAGAACGCGGGCAAGAACCAGATCATCAACGCCTACGTACCGATGGCCGAGTTCCAGACCTATGCCCCCGACCTGCGCTCGATGACCGGCGGCCGCGGCATTTACCGCATGGAGTTCTCCCACTACGACGAGGTGCCCGCCCACATCGGCCAGAAGATCATCGAGGCGGCGGCAAAGGCCAAGGAGTAGGGTCGGCGGGAATGGCAAAATCGGGCTGGCACTCCCGGGAGGGCGAATAGCCGGCCCAGTGCGCCTCCCAGCGGGTGCGGAAGGTGACGCGGTTCGCGGGCCGGATACGCTTGGCCTCCGGGCAGTCGGGGCGGTGGAAGCGGAGCGAGTTGCGGTTGCCGACGAAGCGGCCGGGTTTCTCGCGCCAGTCGCCCCAGATCCCGCGCCGGGCCTCCATCGCCGCGCGCTGGGCCCCCAGCAGCCGCTCGGCATGCTTTAAATTCGGCGCCCGGGCGAGGCAAAAGGCGAATCCTTCCGCGAGCAGCTTTTCATTCACCAGGGAGCCGTCGGGGAGAAAGACATAGGCCAGGGTGCGCCCGTAGGCGTCGAAGCGCTCCAGATCGGTCTCGAGCCGGACCCGCCCGGAGCCGACCCACTCCCGGTTGCGGGTGCGGGCTTCGAAGCCGAACGGCTGGGCCGTTCCCCCCGCGTGATCGATTTCGGGTGCGTCGATGCCGAGGTAGCGCACAAGCCGCCCGTCCGTAAGTTCGATGGTGTCCCCGTCCGCCACCCGCCGCACCGTGGCCCACTCCCCTGCCCCTGCCCCGCCCGCGCCCAGAACCAGCAGCAGCACCAGAGTGACTACCTTTGGCACTATTTTGCCCCAGGATTTCATGGCGGCTCAAATCCACCCCCCACGTGTCGGCTGGCATCAAGCGCAGCGCTCCTAAAGGCCCGCTTTGCGGGCCGCTCCTCACGCCGAATGCCTTTATGCGCTGCTCCTCCCACCTACCGCCCGCTCTCCCCTGCCGCTAGCCCGCAGTGCCGCGTCGCAGCTTCATCCAGCATCCGCGGCAGCCCGCCGCGTTCGGCGGGGGTCACCCCCAGCGCATGGCGCCAGACCTCGTCGTCCTCCATGCAGAGGTAGACACAACAGTGCGGGGCGAACTCCCGGATGGCCTGCGCCAGGCAGCGCAGCACCTGCATCCGCAGCGGCTTGAAGTAACGCGCCTTGCCGTCCAGCCCCGTGATGAACTCCCCGTAAACGATGCACGAGTCGGGGAAGCGCCGCTGGATGAGGGCCTTGAGGTCCGGCATGAAGCGGAAGGCGCCCAGGCTGATCCATACGACCTGCTCCGGGGGGACGGCCGCGAAGAGCCGCTCCACCACCCGGCGGTACTCCGTCTCGCAGCCCTCGTAAATCACGACCGGGTCGAAATGAAAGGCCAGCGGATAGCCGGCCGCGGCGCTTTCGGCCGCAGCGCGCAGGCGTGCGCCCAGTGAGGCAGTGCCGCGCTCCTGTTCGCGAATCACCCGCTCGGTGTTCAGGGACCAGGCCAGAATGGTCTTGCGCCGGTGGTCCAGGTCGAGGAGACCGCCGACATTCACCGTCTTGGTTTTGAGCTCGAGGACGGCCCGGCGCTGAGCGGCGAAGCGGCGCACGAGCCGCCGGGAAAGGCCCGACCAGGGTTCCCAGATCAGGCTGTCGGTGAACTCACCGGTCCCAATGCGCTGGATGACCGGTGCCGCAAGGCAGTTCTCCAGCTCGGACAGCATCTCCTCGTGATTGACGTAATACTGCAGCAGCGGCGGGTGAAAGTAGGCCTGAAGGATGCAGTAGGCGCAGTCCATGGTGCAGTAGCTGCCGATGTGCAGGATCCGGTAACCGCAGCAGGTGTAGTGCCGCGTGCCGGGGCACGCTTTCAAGAAGGGCCCCCGGTTGCGTGTGAGATAAAGGATCTGCTTGCCGCGGCCGGCCGGGTCCTCCGCCGCCCAGATCTCGGCGAAGACTGCGGCGGGGCCGGGCACCACCCGGGCCGGCACCGCCAGGCGCGAACGGATTTCGGCCGTCTGCGGGTGGTCGGCCACCCCGGCATCGATGCAGAGCTCGGTGATGGTCATGGCGAAGGGCGGTGAGCTGCGGGCGGCGGCGGTTCAGGCGCGAACCCCTCGGCCTTGCCTTCGAGGATCCGGCGCAGCGCGGGGTTGAGCAGGAGTGCGTCCAGCCGGCCGCGCAGTTCGCTTAGCTCCTCCAGGGTCTCGAAGGTCAAGGTGAGTGTGACGTGCGTGCCCTCGAAGTCCCGAGACGGTGTGAGCTGCAGGTGCTCTCTCAGGTCCAGACGCCTCCGCAGGGATTCGAAGTTCTCCTCGGCGCGGCGGATGGCGGGGAACCGGCGGCGGTGCAACCGGCGGCGGACCAGCCGTGCCTTGTGGCCGCGGTCAGCCTCCGGGGCACGCAGGATCTCCTCCAGCTCGGGCTCGCTCAGGATTGCCAGCGCTGCGCGGCGTTCCCGCGCGGCGATCTCCGTGACCAGGGAAACGATCTCCCGCTGGCGGTTCAGGCTGAGGCCGAGCTCGCGAAAGAGACGCGCGAAGGCGCAGGCCACATCGGGCGCCAGGCGGCCGAGCGCCTCGGCCATGGCGAGCGCGATCACCCCCTCCAGGAGGCCCTCCCGGACCGCCGCGGGCAACCGCTCGAGCCCCATCAGGCGGGCGGCGAGGCCCGCATGCGACGGTAGCGCGAGGGCGGCCGCATCCTCGGCCGGCAGGCGGCCGTCGGGCGCCGTGGCGACGAGAAGCGCGAGGGCGCGGGCGGTTTCGAGCAGGTTCAGGGGGCGGACCAGGGCATTCTCGCCGATCGCGAGCCGGGCGCAGCGGGCGTCCCCCACCGCGTGGGACAGCACCCGGGCCGGGATCTCTCTCCATCCCAGCTGCCGGCAGGCCGCCACCCGGCGAAAGCCGCTGACGATGGTGCAGCGGCGGCCGGAGGCCCTCAGCAACAGGGGCTGCAGGAGCCCGAGGCGGCCGATCGAGGCGGCCAGGGGGTCTATCTCGGATCGGGTGGTAATGCGGAAGCGCAGGTCGTCCGCGTCGATCTCGTCAAGGGGTACCCGCCGGGGATCGGCCGCGGGCCATTCCCCTTCAGAGGCCATGGGTGCTGCCGCTCAGCTGCTTTAACGCTTCGAGGTATTTTTGCCGGGTGCCGCGGATGACCTCCTCCGGAAGGGGCGGCGGCGGCGGGGTTTTGTTCCACCGGGTGGAGAGCAGGTAATCGCGCAGGTATTGCTTGTCGAAGCTCTTCTGTCCGCCGCCGGGTGCGTAGGTGGCCTTCGGCCAGAAGCGCGAGGAGTCCGGGGTGAGCAGCTCGTCGATCAGGATCAGCTCGTTGCCGACCAGACCGAACTCGAACTTGGTGTCGGCGATGATGATGCCCTTGGTTTCGGCGAAGGCGGCCCCGCGGCGGTAAATCGTCAGGGTCAGGTCGCGCACGCGCTCGGCCAGGTCGCGGCCGATCCGCTTCTGCGCCTCCGCAAAATCGATGTTGATGTCGTGCATCCCGGCCTCTTCCTTGGTGGCCGGGGTGAAAATCGGCTCGGGGAGGCGATCCGACTCCTTCAGCCCGGCCGGGAGCCTGATCCCGCAGACCGTGCCGGACTGCTGGTACTCGTTCCACCCGGAGCCGGAGAGGTAGCCCCGGGCCACGCACTCGATCGGCAAGGGGGTCGCTTTCCGTACGAGCAGGCTGCGACCCGTCAGGATATCGGCATATGGGCGGCACGCCTTCGGATAATCCGCCACCGCATCGGTGACCACGTGGTGGGGAACGAGCGCCTTCATCATCTCGAACCAGAAGAGCGAAATTCGGGTCAGGATGATGCCCTTGTCGGGGATGGGTTCGTTCATGACGACATCGAAGGCCGAGATCCGGTCCGTGGCGACCATCAACAGGTGCTCGCCCAGGTCATACATGTCCCGCACTTTACCGCGCTTGAGCAGGGGCAGTTCGGGAAAATCGGTTTGACTGATCACGGGTCGCATCGCCACATCGTCTCCTTTCGTTGCGCCGGCTGTTCGCTCATCGCCAAAAAAAGCCCCACGCCGCCCCTTTTTCGGCGGAGGGGCGGCACGGGGCGGCACATGACCGCGTTCAGTCCCCCGGCGTGTTGGTCGCGCGCAGGTAGCGCTTCAGCGTCTGCATGGACTTGTGGTCCATCTCCACGAACTCCACTCCCACCTCATAGACCCCCTGAGCCACCGACCGGATGTGCACCGGGTGACCCTTGATATCGGCCAGATCGTCGTCCAGGCCCAGGCTTACAACCACGGTGTGCCCCGCCTCCACCGGAAAATGGGTTTCCAGCAGAATGCCGGATTCGGAAATGTTCAAGGTGCGGCCCATCCCCTGCTTGACGGTCCGATCGTCCTCGTCCAGGCAGATGTAGGAGAGGTTTTTGCTGTTGAGGCGAGGGTGTTTGCGTTGCTCACGTGTCGCCATAGGCGATGCCCCTTCCCCGGTCCATGCGGTCAGACCAGACCGGACCGATTGTAGAGGTTCATGGTTACCAGGGTTGTCGCCGAGATGCAAGCCGCGAGGTGCTCGACCATGTGCTTCAGGGTGGAGGACAGGCGCCGGTGCTCGCTTTGCACCTGCTCGATGTCAATGGTGGCGAGTTTGAGGTCGTTCGACGAGAACGCCGCTGCGCTGTCCGGCTCATGGCCGAGCGCGAGGAACGGGATATAACCGAAATAGTCCCCTTCCTTTAAAACGGCCAATGGCAGATATCCCTTTTCGGCACCGCGCGCCACCACCACCTCGCCCTCCCGGATCCGGAAGAGCCGCTCCTCGTGTTGCCCTTCGCGTACGGCAATGCGCTTGTCCTTGATCAGGGCCAGGCATGAGGGGTTGCGGGCGTGGATCTGCGCGGCGATGTCGGTGACGCTGCGCAGGCGGTTGTCGAGGCTTCTGATCAGGCTCTTGTACTCGTTGGACAAGGTGGCGATTTCAACGGCAAGCTGCTGGGTGTCCAACATGCCGAGCTGAATGTTTCCGCAGGCCATCACGGTCGACCCGCGCACGTTGTTTCCGGTCAGGAGCGACGCGATGCTGCCCAGAAAGGCGCCGTCGCCGACCCGCAACAGTTTGAAGGGCCCGGCAGGGGTGGTCTTGATGATTTCGGCGGAGCCCTCCAGCACCACCCAGATCCAGCTCCCGTGGGCGCCTTCGCGCACGATCTCATCGCCCTCGTAGTAGGTCTCTTCGTCCACGATGGCGGCGTAGTCGACCAGCGGCCCTTTGATCATGGGCGGCAGGTCCGACTTTTTGGAGGAGGGCGTCGCGGCCTCCGGCGCCGGTTGGGCGCCGCCCGGCGACGGGGGACCGCTGAGCTTCTCGATCTTGCCTTCGTCCAGCAGCCGGAGCCCGTCGAGAATAATCTCCATCCGGCCTTTCTTGATGAGCTTCTGGCAGGCCACCTCCCCGCCGGTGAATTCGAACTGCCCATCGGTCCAGCCGAAGAGGGAAAACAAGGCATCTATCCCGGAGAGCGCTCCGGCGGAGGCGTTGACGGGGTTGCCGTTGTCGACATGGATGATCCCGGGTGCCGGGGCGTAGGGGCTTATGATTTTAAGCGTGCCCGAGGCGCCCGAGCCGCCGAGCAACTGCAACAGCTCGCCCAGGTTCAAGAAGCTCAGTTTTCCGGAAACGTCGGCGTTGGAGGGCATGTCGTTCGCCTCAGAAACTCACTTCCTGCTGCAGCGAGCGCAACACCAGCCGCAGGCACTCCCGCAACGTGCCGCCCACGCCGGTGCCCTTTAGGGCCGCGGCGGGAAAGGTGGAGGCCTTGAGTTGCCGGTTGAGTTCGCGCTCCATCTGCTCCAGGCTCATGAGCGTGATCCCATCGTCCGCCAGATCGCGTTTGTTGAACTGCATGACCAGCGGGATTTTGAAAATACTCAGGCTGTAGTCCCTCAGGTTCTGCTGCAGGTCTTTCAGGGCCAGCATGTTCTGTTCGCGCCGCACATCCAGCGAATCGGCCACGAAGACGATCCCGTCCGCGCCGCGCAGCACGAGTTTGCGGGTGGAGCCATAGCGTATCTGCCCGGGCACCGTGTAGAGCTGCACGCGGACATCGAAGCCCTTCACTTGGCCCAACTCCAGCGGCAGGAAGTCGAAAAAAAGGGTGCGATCACCCTCGGTGTCGATCGAGATCAACTCCCCGCGGACATGCTGGGTGAAGGTCCGGTGGATGTATTCGAGATTGGTCGTCTTGCCGCAGCGCGCGGGTCCGTAGTAGACGATCTTGCACTCGATCTGCCGTTTTTTGAGGTTGACGACCGCCATCGCTTCAAGCATTCAGGATTTCAATAAATTATCATACCACAGGCACCGTCGGCGGAAAAGCAAAAACACGGCTCCGTCCCTGGAGAACGAAGCGGCGGCCGCATCGCGAGCCTCTTTACTCCATTCCGGCCGGATAAGTCAACTCGCGAATTTTGTTGACAAACCCACAGGATGTGCTAACCAGAAAAACTTTCGGGGCGTCTATATGTCGGCCGGGACGGAGGTGCGTCAGGCTGTTGCGTCAACCCCTCATTCGAACCCAAGGAGAAATTCATGGACAAGAAAGTCACGGTCATCGGTGCCGGCAATGTCGGGGCCACCGCCGCCCAGCGTCTGGCGGAAAAAGAGCTCTGCGACGTCGTGCTCGTGGACATCATCGAGGGCGTGCCGCAGGGCAAGGCGTTGGACTTGGCCGAGGCGGCCCCCATCGAGAAACATGACGCCCATTTGACAGGGGTCAATACCTACGATGCCACGGCCGGCTCCGACATCGTCATCATTACGGCCGGGATCCCCCGCAAACCGGGGATGAGCCGGGACGACCTGCTGACGACCAACGCCGGCATCGTGAAAAAAGTGGCCCGCGAGATCGCGGCTCGCTCTCCGCAGGCCGTTCTCATCATCGTCAGCAACCCCCTGGACGCCATGTGCCACGTGGCCTTCGAGGCCAGCGGGTTCCCCAAGCAGCGGGTCATCGGCATGGCCGGCGTGCTCGATTCGGCGCGCTTCCGGGCCTTCATCGCCATGGAGCTCGGCGTGTCGGTGGAAAACACCCATGCGTTCGTCCTGGGCGGCCACGGCGACACCATGGTGCCTCTGCCCCGTTACTCCAGCGTTGCCGGGATCCCCATCACCGAGTTGATGCGCCCGGAGCGGATCGAGGCCCTCGTCACCCGCACCCGCAACGGCGGGGCCGAGATCGTCAGCCTGCTCAAGACCGGCAGCGCCTACTACGCGCCGGCTTCCGCGGCGGTGGAGATGGCCGAGTCCATTCTGAAGGACAAGAAGAAGGTGCTGCCCTGCGCGGCCTATCTCCAAGGGGAATACGGGATCCGGGACCTCTTCATCGGCGTGCCGGTGAAGCTGGGGGCCAAGGGGGTCGAGCAGGTGATCGAGATCAAGCTTTCCGAGGCGGAAAACGCCGCGTTGCAGAAGTCCGCCGCCGCGGTGCAGGAGCTCAAGAGCGCTCTGGCGAAATTGACTTACTGATCAGCCAGCGGCTCCTGGGTCGTCCCGTGCGCCCAGCTCCCTCTGAATCGCCGCGGCCATCGCGCGGTTGAAGCCGGGCAGCGCGCCGATCGTTTCGAGCGTCGCTTCCCGGATCCCCGCGATGCTCCCGAAGTGCTTCAGCAGCCGGGCCTTGCGCGCCGGGCCGATCCCGCGGACGGCGTCCAGTGCTGAACGCAGGGAGGATTTGCGCCGCCGCCGCCGGTGAAACTGGATGGCGAAGCGGTGGGTTTCATCGCGCACCCGCTGCAGGAAGAGCCGCAGGTCCTCGTCACGGCCAAAATTCACCGGGTTCACCCGCCCGGGGACGAAGATCTTGTCCCGCGTCTCGCCCCGGCGCTCGTCCTTCTTGGCGATTCCGATCACGTCGAATGCCCCAGTAAGTCCCAACTCCCGCATCACCGCCACACCGATCCCGAGCTGCCCGCGCCCCCCGTCCAGCATGACCAGATCCGGCAGGGGCGCGCCGGCTCCCTCGGCGGCGAAGCGCCGCCGCAGCACCTCCGAGAGCGCGGCGTAGTCGTCCGGTCCGTCGACCGTGCGGATGACGAACTGCCGGTAGGCGGCGGGTGCGGGCGCGGCATCGACGAAGACCACCATGCCGGCCACGGACTCGGACCCCATCAGGGTCGAGATGTCGAAGCACTCGATCCGTCGCGGCTCCCGGCTCAGCCCCAGGCGCTGGCGCAGCCGGGCGAGCAGCTCCTGTCCGGCGTGTCGGCCCGCAGCGAGCCGGCCGAGCTCATTCTCGGCGTTGCGCCGTGCCATCTCCATCAGGCGCACCTTTTCGCCGCGTCGGGGGCGGACCAGCCGCACCGTGCGCCCGGCCTTGGCCGAGAGCCATTCCGCGAGCAGCGGGCCATCTTCCAGCACGTGGGAGACGATGATCTCGGCCGGCACGAACGCGCCGGGGCCGTAGGCCTGGCGGATGAAGGCGCCCAGCATTTCCGCTGCGGGGGCAAGACTCTCGGGCAGGGCGTGGCGCCGTGTGGGGCCGAGAAAGCCGCCGCGGACACTGAACTGGACCAGAACGGCCGCCCCCCCGGCCGCCGCCGCCGCGAAGACGTCCCGGTCGCCGAAATCGGTGGTGACGGCAATCTGCTTCTCGACCGTGCGCTCCAGGGCGAACAGCTTGTCCCGCAGCCGCGCCGCCTTTTCGAACGCACACGCCGTCGCGGCCGCCGCCATCTGGGCGCGGATCTTGCGGATCAACTCATCGGTGCGCCCTTTCAGAAACAGAATGGCTTCCTGGACCTGCTCCTGGTAGACTGCGGGGTCCACGTCCCGGCAGCAGGGTGCCAGGCAGCCGCTCATCTGACAGTGCAGGCAGGGGCGCGTGCGGGTCCGGAACTCGCTCGCCTTGCATTTCCTCAGTTTGAAGGTCTTGGTGATGATGCCGAGGGTTTTGCGCACGGCATGGGCCGAGGCGAACGGCCCGAAGTAGAGCGCGTCATCTTCGCCGATCTTGCGCACGATCGTGAAGCGCGGGAATTGTTCGGTGGGGTCGAGCCGGAGCGATGGGTAGCGCTTGTCGTCCTTGAGCACCACATTGTAGCGCGGCCGGTGCCGTTTGATGAGGGTCGACTCGAGGATCAGGGCCTCTTTCTCGGTGCGGGTGATGACGGTCTCAACCGCGGCCACCCGTTTCGCCAGGGCCCCGACCTTGGGGTCGGCATGCCCGGAGGGTTTGAAATAGGCCGCGAGGCGCCGGCGCAGGTTGCGCGCCTTGCCGACGTAGATGACCTGCCCCCCGGCATCCTTCAGCAGGTAGACTCCCGGCTCGGTCGTGACCGCGGCCGGCGTGACGGCCGGCTTCGCCGGCGGGAGGGCTTCGGTGTCAGGGCTGCTCATGGCCGTTCAACTCGTAGGCCGGGTCCACCCCGGCGTCGAGGACCAGGAACCGCCGCAGGGCCTTGACGCGGTCGCGCAACTCGACGGCGCGCTCGAAGTCGAGCTCCTGCGCCGCCGCGCGCATCTCACGCTCCAACGAGCGGATCTGCGCTTCCATCTCCTGGGGTGAGGTGAAGGCCTCCGGGGTCTCGGCCACCTGCGGGGCGGCGGCGGACCGGGGCTCCCCGCTGAAGTCGAAGGTTTCGGTGACCGCCTTGTGGATCCCCTCCGGGGTGATCCCGTTGCGCACGTTGTGGGCCTCCTGGATCGCCCGCCGCCGGGCGGTCTCCTCCATGGCCTGGCGCATGGAGGGAGTCACACTGTCCGCGTACAGGATCACCGCCCCGTTCAGGTTCCGGGCGGCGCGGCCGCAGGTCTGGATCAGCGAACGGGCGGAGCGCAGAAACCCCTCCTTGTCGGCGTCGAGGATGGCGACCAGGGACACCTCCGGGATGTCCAGCCCCTCGCGCAGCAGGTTGATGCCCACCAGCACGTCGAATTGCCCCAGGCGCAGGTCGCGGATGATCTCCATGCGCTCGAGGGTCGTGATGTCGGAGTGCAGGTAGCGAACCCGCAGGCCGAGGTCGGTGTAGTACTCGGTGAGGTCCTCGGCCATGCGCTTGGTCAAGGTGGTCACCAGCACGCGCTCGCCTTGTGCGGCCCGGCGCCGGATTTCGGCCAGCAGGTCGTCGACCTGGTTGCGGGCGCTGCGCACCTCCATGGTCGGGTCCAGGAGACCGGTCGGCCGCACGATGAGCTCGACGATCGCCTCGCGGCCCTGCGCGAGCTCGTAGTCGGCCGGGGTGGCGGAGACATAGACGACCTGGTTGAAGCGTGCCGCGCACTCCTCGAAACGCAGGGGGCGGTTGTCGAGCGCCGAGGGCAGCCGGAACCCGTACTCCACGAGCGTCTCTTTCCGCGAGCGGTCGCCGCGGTACATGCCCCGCAACTGGGGCACCGCGATGTGGCTCTCGTCGATGAAGAGCAGAAAATCGGGCGGGAAATAGTCGAGCAGGGTCGGCGGCGGCTCCCCGGCCCGCCGGCCCGTCAGATGCCGGGAGTAGTTCTCGATCCCGTTGCAGTAGCCGAGCTCGTGGATCATCTCGAGGTCGAAGCCCGTGCGCTCCTCGATGCGCTGGGACTCGATCCGCTGGCCCCGGTCGCGGAAATAGCCTACCCGCCGCTTCAGCTCGGCGCGGATGGATTGCATGGCGCGTTGCCGGGTGGTCTTGCGGGTCACGTAGTGGCTGGCCGGGAAGATCACCGCCCGCGGGAGCCGCCGCAGGACCGTGTTGCGCAGGGCGTCGATCTCGGCCACACCCTCCACCCGGTCGCCGAAGAAGTCGATGCGCACGGCCCGGTCCTCTTCGTAGGCCGGGAAGACGTCGACGCGGTCGCCGCGCACCCGGAACGTGCCGCGGTGAAAATCGACGTCGTTGCGCTCGTACTGCATGGCGACGAGCCCGGCCAGCAGCGCCTCGCGTCCCAGCTCGGCCTCGGCGTCGATCTCGATCCGCAGGTCGAGGTAGTCCTCCGGCGCCCCCAGCCCGTAGATGCAGGAGACGCTCGCCACCACCACGATGTCCCGGCGCGAGAGGACCGAGCGCGTGGCCGAGTGGCGCAGCTTGTCGATCATGTCGTTGATGGAGGAGTCCTTGGCGATGTAGGTGTCGCTCGCGGGGATGTAGGCTTCCGGCTGGTAGTAGTCGTAGTAGCTGACGAAATACTCGACGGCGTTCTCGGGAAAGAGCTGCCGGAACTCCTGGTAGAGCTGGGCCGCCAATGTCTTGTTCGGGGCGATGACGAGGGTCGGCCGGTCGAGCCGGGCGATGACCTGGGCCATGGTGAAGGTCTTGCCAGACCCGGTGACGCCGAGGAGCACGTTGTACCTGAGGCCGGCGGCGAGGTTGGCCGCGAGCTTCTCGATCGCGGCCGGCTGGTCGCCGCTCGGCGCGAAGGGGGCCTTGAGTGAAAAGGAGCCCATCGCGCTCACGCGGGAGGGGCGGCGTCGGCCGGGGCGAGGAGAACGGTCGCCATGGCGCCGATCCC
>JBFYWT010000018.1:0-6501 GCA_041310895.1 Desulfobacteraceae bacterium
GTTGCTGAAGGCGAAGCCCAGGTTGGCGACGATGTTGGTCTTGCCCACCCCTCCCTTGCCGCTGGTGATGGCGATCACGCGCGTGTGCGGCTTGCGCCGGAGAGTGCCTTCGCCGCCGGCATGCGCCGGCCCGGATCGCGGGAGCGGAATCACTTTTCGGGTCGAGCTGGAACCGGTCATGGTCTCAGAGCCTCTGCGGCGATCGTCCATCATCGCATGCCCGCCCGGCAGCGGTCGGCCCCGGCGGCGGCCGGCGGAAAGGCCCCGGCGGCCGGCTGATCCGGGCTGCAGTTGCGACAGGGCAGAAAATGCCGCGCTTCGGCCTCGGCCGGCGCGGCGAAGCGGATCAGGTTCTCGGGTTTGATCTTATGCACCCACCGGCACTCGGGCCGATGGTAGAGATCCGAGTTGCGGTTCGCCACGAGCCGGCCGGTGTCGAGCCCGACCCCCGCGGGCGGCCGCGCAGCGGGCTTTCGGGCGGCCTCCGGGAGCCGCACCAGACGCTCCAGGAGCACCGCAAGAGGGTCGGCGCAGAGGTCTTCCGGGATGCGCGGGCCGCAGGAGACCCAGGCGACGGGCAGCCGGGTCTGAACGGAGAGGTTGAGGGCCGGGCCCCAGACATCGGTTTCGTCCAGGCGCGTGAAGACAAGACCGCTCAGGGCGGCCCCCTGCCAGCCCACGGCGATGCGCGCGAGATCCCGCTCGCGACTGTTCAGCGCGAGAGTCAGATAACGCTCGGCCCCCGGCAAAGCGGCCAGGATCCGGTCGATCTCAGTACGCCGGTCCTCTTCGCCGGGGCTGACCCCCGGAGTGTCGACAATCAGAGTGCCCCCAGCACCCACCCGTTCCGCCGCGCCGGCGGCCTCGGCCCCCGATCCGGCGAAGGTGAGCGGAATCCCCAAAATGTCGGCATAGATCCGCAGCTGGGCCAACGCCCCGATGCGGCGGTCATCGAGGCTCAGGAGCGCGGCAAGCCGGCCCCGCCCGATGAGCTCGGCGGCCAGCTTGATCGCCGTGGTGGTCTTGCCCACGCCCGAGCTTCCCACCAAGACCAGCGCCCGCGGTGGTTCGGCCTCCGGCCGGCGGCGCAGCCCCTGGGACTCGAGCCGCCGCATAAGCTCCTCCCGCGGGTCGCTCTCCGGATGCCGCTCCACATGCGCGATGATCTCAGCGGCAAGCTCCCGCTCCACCTCCTGGGCCAGCAAGAGCTGATGCCGGTCGGGCAGGGGCGAGGGCCCTGCCCCCCCCCGCGGGGGCAGGTCTTCCTCCGGCCGGCGGCGAATGGCGAACTGCTTGAGGCTGTGGTTCAGGGAGCGGAAGAGGCCACGCCCGGCACCCTCCGGCTCCCGGACGACGGCCGGGGCCGGTGGCGGCGGTGGCTGCAGGCGGCCCCGGTCGATCCCCCCGGCGCTGTCCTGGGCGGCTGTGACCTCGACCCCGGCCGGCCGGAGGGGCCCGAAAATCCCCCGGGGACTCCTCAGGCTGCGGGCGGAGAGGATGACCGCATCCGGCCCGAACTCCGCCTTGACCATCTGGAGGGCGAGCGTCATCGATCTGGCTTCAAACCGTTTAATCTGCATCGGAGAGCTCCACGGATCCCATCGAGCGGATGTCCACCTGGCTCAGCACCTCATCGTAGGAGAGGACACTCAGGTTGGGGATGAACCGGTCCGCCAGTTTCTTGAAGGCCGCGCGCACCGCGGCGGAGCAGATCACCACCGCCGACACGTTCATCCCCGCACAGCGTTCCAACTGGCGGGCGAGCTGCTGCATGAAACGGTTCGCCACCCCGGGGTCGAGCGCCAGAACGCGCCCGTGCTCCCCATTTTGCAACGCCTCGGAAAGTGCGGCCTCGACGCCGTGGCTCAGGGTGATCACCGATAGGGAGCCGTCCGGGCCCTGGTGCATCTTGGTCAGTGTGCGCGCGAGCGCCCGGCGCACGTGTTCGCAGAGGGCGTCGGGGTCCTTGGTGTGCGGGGCCCAGTCGCCCAGCGTCTCCAGAATCGCCAACAGGTCGCGGATCGGCACCTGCTCGCGCAGCAGCTGCTGGAGCACCCGGACCACGAGCCCCAGCGGAACCAGGTTCGGCACCAGCTCGTCCACCACCTTGGGATGGGTCTGCTTGAGGTGATCCAGCATCTGCTGGACCTCCTGGCGGCCGATCAGCTCATGGGCGTGGCGGCGGATGATTTCCGAGAGGTGGGTCGTCAGGATGGTGGCCGTATCCACCACGGTGAAGCCCCGGGTGAGCGCCGCCTCCTTGCCGCTTTCCCGGATCCAGGTCGCCGGCAGGCCGTAGGTCGGCTCGCGGGTGGGAACCCCTTCGAGCTTACCCTCGGCGCTGCCCGGGTTCATGGCCAGGTAGTAGCCGGGCATCAGCTCCCCGCGGGCGATCTCGTTGCCTTTGAGCAGGATGCTGTACGCGCCCGGGTTGAGCTGCATGTTGTCCTGGATGTGGACCGGCGGGATGATGACCCCGATGTCGAGGGCCGTCTGCCGCCGGATGGTCTTGATCCGGTCGAGAAGCTCGCCGTTCTGCTCGGCGTCGACGAGCGGGATCAGCGCGTAGCCGACCTCGATCGCGAGCGCGTCGAGCGGGGGCAGCGCGTCGAGGTGCTCGGCGGGCACGGCCTTTTCCTCGCGCGCGGCCTGCGACTCCTCGGCCCGGGCCGCAGCCAGTTTGGCCTGGCGCAAGGCCAGCGCGAGCCCGCCGGCCAGAAGCGAGAGCACCAGGAAGGGCAGCGTGGGCAGACCCGGAATCAGCGCAAAGCCGGCCAAGATCACGCACACCATTGAAATCGCCCGGGGATGGAAAAAGACCTGGGAGGTAATCTCAGCCCCCAAGCTGGACTCGTTGCCGGCGCGGCTCACAATGATGCCGGCCGCAGTTGAGATGATGAGGGCCGGGATCTGGCTCACGAGCCCGTCGCCCACGGTCAACAGGGTGTAGTTCTGGGCCGCGGTGGAAAAGTTCAGGTTGCGCTGGAAGACCCCGATGGACAATCCGCCGATCACGTTGACGAGGGTGATGATGATACCCGCGACGGCATCCCCGCGCACGAATTTGTTGGCCCCGTCCATGGCCCCGTAGTACTCGGCCTCGCGCGCCAGTTCCTCGCGCCGGGCCCGCGCCTGCTGCTCGTTGATGAAGCCGGCGTTCAGGTCGGCGTCGATGCTCATCTGCTTGCCGGGCATGGCGTCCAGCGTGAACCGCGCGGCCACCTCGGCGATCCGGCCCGCACCCTTGGTGATTACGGCGAAGTTGATCACCACCAGGATCACGAAGACGATGGAGCCGACGACGTAGTTGCCGCCGACCACGAAGCTGCCGAAGGCCTTGATCATGCTGCCCGCGGCCGCAACGCCCTCGTGGCCGTTCAACAGGATGACGCGGGTGGTGGCGATGTTGAGCGACAGGCGGAACAGGGTGGTCAGCAGCAGGATGGACGGAAAGGAGGAAAGCTCAAGCGGCCGCTGCACGTACATGGCCACCAAGAGAATGATCAGGGCAAAGCTGATGCTGAAGGCAAGGAGCATGTCGAGCACGAAGGTCGGCACCGGCATGACCATGAAGAGCAGGATGCACACCACCGCACCCGCCAGGGAGACATCGCTGTTCTTGGTCATAAAGGGGATCGCGTCGGCAACCGGCGCGACCTGGGCGGTGCTCATCAGTGATGCATCCTCCATCCGGGCAATCGGGCCCGCGTCAGGAACCCGGGAGTGATTCTGCATTTTCCATGCCGTGCCGCTGCCTCGCGACGCAACCCCTTACCGCTGCAGCATTTCCGGCCGGCCTGCCATATAGGCGTGTAGTTAAACAGACGAAGCCATGGCGCCCGGCCGCCGGGGACCCGCCCCTTGGGGGTGCGGAGAAGGGGCGCCGGCGATGCGGCCCGCGGGCGCCACGGCCCGTGGAATCCCGGCGCCGAGCGGCCGGCCTCACCGCCGCGCCTCAAGTGATCGCACGATGACAAACTTTTGTCGGCGGCGGTCGCCGGCCGCATGACATCCCAAACGGCCACCCAGGATATAAACGTCGGCATCGGACTGTCCGTTCAGGCGCCCGGCACTTTGGAAGGCGCCGGCTCACCGCCGAGGGCGCCGGTGGTAACCGCCCGGTTACAGGCTGAGCTTGCCTTTGAGGCGATAGACGTAGGCCAGGACTTCGGCCACGGCGCGGTAGAGGTCGACCGGCACGTAGTCGCCGAGGCCGGTCATTTTGTAGAGGGCCTGGGCGAGGGGCTTGTTCTCGACGACCGGCACGCCGTGCGCGCGGGCGCTCTCGCGGATGCGCTCGGCGATATAGTCCGCTCCGATCGCAACGACCTTGGGCGCGGGCATCTCCTCGGGCCGGAACTTCAGGGCCACGGCGAGATGGGTCGGGTTGGTGATCACCACATCGGCCGTTGGCACCTCAGCCATCATGCGGTGGTAGGCGGCCTGGCGCTGGAGGCTGCGGATGCGCGCCTTGACAGCGGGGTCGCCTTCGGACTGCTTGCGATCGTCCTTGACCTCCTGCTTGGTCATTTTCAGGCTCTGCTCGTGCTGCCAGCGCTGGTAGATGTAGTCCAGGGCGGCGAGAAGGATCATGGCCAGACAGACGTAGAAGATGATCTTAAATGCGGCCTGGTGCAGGAAGCGCCACAGGGCCGAGAGATCGTAGCGCACGAGGGCGGGGAAATCCTCCAGGAAACCCGATACCACCGCATAGGCGATCCCCCCCACGAAGAGAAGCTTCAGGACCGACTTGACCAGCTCGACCAGGGAGCGAAGTGATACGAGGCGCTTGATTCCCGAGAAGGGGTTCAGCTTTGCGAATTTCGGCGCCATCGCCTCGGCGTGCACCTCGAAACCGATCTGGGCTACGTTGGCGAGGAACCCGACCACCAGGAGCGGCAGGAAAATCGGCACGAGCAGCATGATCACCGTCTGGAAGAGCTCGACGGCCAGGGTGCCGGCATCGGCGACGGTCGCCATCCGCAGGCTGTGCAGGTCCCGGAAGATCCCGCTCAACAGGGTCTGGCAGCGGTCGAAAACGCCGGGGCCGGCAAAGTGAAAGACCGCGAGCACCGTGAGCAGAATGAAGGCCGAGGGGATCTCTCGGCTCACCGCCACCTGGCCGCGTTTGCGCGCCTCCTGGCGCCGCTTGCCGGTCGCCTGCTCGGTGCGTTCCTGCCCGGAGTTCTCCGCCATGCCCCGCCCGCCTCAGCCGATCGCCCGCAGCAGCGCGAGCGCGTTGCGGGCCACCCCGCCGAACAGATCCCCGATGAAGCCGGCCAGGTGGGGTAGGCTCAACCCGAGAAAGAGCAGCCCCACCCCGATGCTGAGCGGCATGGAGACGATGAAGATGTTCATCTGCGGCACCGTGCGCGCCACCAGTCCGAAACTCACCGTGCTCAGCATCAGGGCCACGATGATCGGGGCCCCGGCCTTCAGACCGACGACAAAGACCTCCGCGCTCAGCCGGATCAGCCGCTCCATCACCGGGCCGTTCACCTGGAAGCCGAGCGGGGGCACGAGCGCGTAGCTCTCGACCAGACTGCGGATGACGGCGTGGTGGCCGTTGATGGTTAGAAAGATCAACGTGGCGAAGAGCGTGTTGAACTGCGAAAGCAGCGCCACCTGGTCCTCGGAGGCCGGGTCGATCACCTCGGCGATCGCCATCCCCATCTGGTAGCCGACGATCTGGCCGGCCAGCTGCACCCCTTCGAACACCAGCCGCACGGCCATCCCCGCGAGCAAACCGAGCAGAATCTCCCCCGCGGCCGCCACCCCCAGGCTGATGCCGTCGGCCAGAAAGGGCGGCGCCTGCAGTCCGAGCGCCGGGACCAGGAGGAGGCTCGCGGAGAGCGCCAGCCCGACCCGAAAGAGGATCGGCACGCTCGGCGCGTTCAGGCCGGGGAGCGACATCAGAAAGGCGCCGGTCCGAAGGAAGACCAGGAAGAAGAGCTGAAGCTCGGGGAGGGAAACGGCGAAAGAGACCATGGCCGGAAGTGCTCTGCGCCCGCGCCGATCAACGGATGAACTGGTTCATGTTCAGGAACATCTGCTCGGTGAACTCGACGATGGTCTGGATCATCCAGGGGAAGAAAAAAACGAGTGCGGCCGCCACCGCCAGCATCTTGGGGATGAAGGTGAGTGTCATCTCGTTGATGGAGGTCGCCGCCTGGAAGATGCTGACCAGAAGGCCGACCATGAGCCCGGAGAGCAGCATCGGGGATGCCAGCAGGATGGCCACCTTGATCGCTTCGAAGAAGAAGCCCGTAATGTAGTCCGCGTTCATGGGTCGCGCCTTTCACCCGAAGCTTTTGACCAGAGAGCCGATCAGCAGGTACCAGCCGTCGGCCAGAACGAAGAGCAGCAGTTTGAACGGCAGGGAGACCATGATGGGGGGCAGCATCATCATGCCCATGGAGAGCAGGACCGCTGCCACCACCATGTCGATGATCAGAAAGGGCACATAGAGCAGAAGCCCGATCTCGAAGGCCGTCTTGACCT
>JBFYWT010000041.1:0-19202 GCA_041310895.1 Desulfobacteraceae bacterium
CCGATCTCTACGGGAGTCTCTGCTTCCTCTTCTCAGCGCGCCTGCGGAAAAACACCCTGCCCCCCGCGCGGGTCCTGCCTCATGCATTAGGTCACTCGCTGTTTTACGCATTAGTGCCATGGAATCAGGATGCCGGAGTCCGGGGCGTCGGTTTCGGGAGCGGATGACTGTTTGAGGGGCTTACGGGTTCTTGGATCGGACCTTGCCCCGAACAGGTAGATGAGACGAAACGATGGGGCCTATCGCCGGCACAATTGACGGAACGAGCCTGGTCCGATCTTAGAGCCCGTTGCCCCGAGTTTCAGACGCGGACGAAACCGATACCCCGGGCGCAGGCATCCGGGGAGCGCCGCAGAGTTCCTCTTTAAGCCGTGGTGCCCGTGAGGCGCGGCGGGCAGGGAATTTCTTTTTTGGTGTTTGGTCGGTGCAGGGCGAAAACGATTCGATTCCGATACCGACCCCGACCCCAACCCCGGTTCATCTTTTCCCTCGTTACTCGTTACTTCTTTCTTTTCCTTCACTCCGACTCCGACTATCTTTGAACCGTTGAACCGTGAACCGTGAACCCGGAGCCCCACACTCTCATCCACGCTCACCCTCCGGAGTGCCCGATAGCCTCTTCGTAGGCCTGTTGCGCTTCGGCCAGGATTTCGGCCTGACGGCCTTCATAACGCGGGGAGAAGTGGAAAAGGGTGAAGCGTCTGGCCCCGGCCAGCGCAGCGATCTCGCCCGCCTGGCGGGCGGTCAGGTGGTGCTTGGCCGCGGCCCGGTCGCGGTCGCGGTCCAGAAACGCCGCCTCGATGAAGAGAAGGTCGGCGTGGCGCGCCAATGCGAGAATGGCGCTGCGGTTCTCCGGGGTGTCGCAGACGTCGGTGACATAGGCGATTTTCTGGCCGGCCGTGATGCGGGCGATCCGGCCGCTCAACTCTCCCAGGCCAAAGCGCCGGGAGCTCCCCCCCGGGCCGGAATCGGTTTCAATCTCCTCGCCCGGATCGGTCCCGGCGTAGAGGGCTGCCTTGAAGCGCGACAGCCAGCGGCCGGGGGGGAGACCCAGCGCCTCCAGCTCCGTTTTGAGGATGTTCACGCCGAAGCGCTCGGTGAGGGCAAAGCCCAGGCAGGGGGTGCTGTGCCTGAGCAGCACGGCTGAGACCTGAAACTCCGGCTCGGCGTGGAGCGGGCCCTCCACCGGCAGGGATGCGCTCTTGGCGCCGGGCCGAAAGCGTTGACGGCACTCGCAGGCGCAGTGGATCCGGCCCTCGGGCCGGAGCTCGGTCAGATGCAGGCGCAAGCGCGCGCTGAATCGCTCCACGAGATCCCAGGTGTAGCCGGCGAGCTTCCCCTCCACGTTGCCGATGAAGCCGGGCGGTCCGAAAAGAAAGAGCTCTTTCTCCCGCCCCAGGCAGCAGCGCAACAGCCGGTCGAAGCCGACGAAATGGTCCATGTGGGTGTGGGTGACAAAGACGTGGGATATCTTCAACACATCCCGCGGGGAGAGGCGGGCGTTGTCGCCAAGGTCGAAGAGCAGGGCGCGGCGGGCGAACTGGAACGGGACGAACAGGCCGGGATCATCGTACGGATCGTTGACCAGCCGCGGGAGAAACCGGGGGGGCATCACACCGGCAGGTGTTTTTTCACCTGTTGGTGGACGGCAAGATAGATGTCTTCGTCCGATCCGAAGACGTCGACGGTGTCCTTGTGGCTGAGCACGCTCTCCAGGATGAAGGCCGTCACGTAGAGGCTGACGACGTTGAAGTCCGGGACCAGGTTGCGGATCGGGGCGATCTGGTAGTCGATATCGAAGTCGCTGGCGCGGGTGAGTTTTTCGAGGCAGGTCTTGACCTGCTCTTCGAGCGAGTTCTTGTTGCCGGTCTCCACCAGGTGGTTTTCAACCAGCTTCATGGCGACGGCGTTGGCGAGCGAGTCGGCGCAGTCCCGCAGCCCCCCGATGGCCAGACGCCGCTTGTGCTCCTTGGTGGATTCGATTTTCGAGAGAATGGAGGACTCCCGCGTGCTCGGTCGAAAGACCTTTCCCATAGTTTCGTTTCCTTTGCGTAAGCCGGATAATCACCGCATGCTTGACAGGGCATCATAAAAGCAAGTGCGGCGGATTTCAAGCAGAAAAAAGAATTTTTTCTCTTTTTTTTTTAAATCAGGTCCGGGGGGCGCGCAGGATAGTTGCGGTGCCGGCGGACGGCGCCGCCGCCGGGTGCGACCCTTGCGCCGGCTGAACCGCCTCGACCACCAGCTGCAGCCGGCGGGTGCCGTTCCAGTGGTTCCAGCGCACCCGGAAGGCCATCCGTGCAAAAGCGGCGGGTTCCTCTTTCTCGGAACCGGCATTGAACTGAATCGCCTGGAGGCGGGGGGCCCCGGCGGAAGACGAGGGACTGAGGACCATCCGCCGGTGGCCGGATCCGACCCGCGTGCAGGAGACGAGCGTGACATCCCGAGTCATGAAGAGGGGCTCGGGGTTCCCGCTGCCGAAGGGGGTCAGCGACTCCAGCTGGTCGGCCAGCTCCTCGGTGATGTCGTTCAGGCTCAGCTCGGCATCGATGGGCAGGGACGGGGTGAAGAGTGCCGGCGGACAGCGCCGGCGAATGCTCTCCTCGAAGGCCGCCTGAAAGCCATCAACTTGGTGGGCTGCGATCCGGAGCCCGGCGGCCTGGAGGTGGCCGCCTAAATCCTCCAGGCGGTCCCTGCAGGCGGCAAGACAGGCAAAGAGATCCATGCCGGGCAGTCCTCTTGCCGAGCCCCGTCCGTGGTCCTCGTTCAGGGCAATCACCACCACCGGGCGGTAGTAGCGCTCCACGATCCGCGAGGCGACGACGCCGACCACACCCTCATGCCACCCGGCACCGGCGAAAACCAGGCTGCGGCGCTCCAGGATCTCCGGCTGCCGGCGCAGTTGGGCGTCGATCTCTTTCAAGACTTGCTTTTCAAGCTCCTGGCGTTGGGCATTCAGGTCGTTCAGCCGCTGGGCCAGTTCCCGGGCGCGCTCCATTCCATCCGCGGTCAGCAGCTCCACGGCAAGGCTGCCGTGGCCGACCCGGCCGGCGGCGTTCAGCCGGGGTCCCAGGCGGAAGGCCACATCCTCCACCCCGGCCCGACGATGAAGGATCCCGCTCGCCTCCATCAGCGCCGCCAGCCCCGGCCGACGGACGCTGCCGATCAGCTCGAGCCCGGCCCTGGCCAGAATGCGGTTGTCCGTCACCAGGGGTACCATGTCCGCAATGGTGCCGAGCGCCACGAGGTCGCAGAAAACGCGCAGATTGGGTTCGGCCCGGCCCTCCCAGAAACGGAGCTCGCGCAGGTGCTTCCGCAGGGTAACCACCAGGCAGAAAGCGACGCCGACCCCGGCCAGATGGCTCAACCCGGAAGGGCAGTCGGCGCGCTTGGGGTTGACGACCGCGACGGCCGCGGGGAGCTCCGCCCCCAGGTTGTGATGATCGGTGATGATCACATCGATGCCCGCGGCCCGTCCGGCCGCCACGGCACTGTGACTGCCCGAGCCGCAATCCACCGTGACCAGCAGCGTGGCGCCGCGGGGCAGGGCCACCGCGGAAATATGCTGCGACTGGAACCCATACCCCTCCCTCAGCCGGTCGGGGATGTAATAGGAAACCTTTGCCCCGCAAATCCTGAGGAATTCCAAAAGGAGTGCGGTCGCGGTCGTGCCGTCCACATCGTAGTCGCCGATGAGCAGGATTTGCTCGCCGGCCATGACGGCGCGCGCCAGGCGGGCGGCGGCCTTGTCGATGTCCTTCAGCTCCGTCGGCGGTCGCAGCTCCGACAGGGAGGCGTTCAAAAACGAGTGCGCCGTTTCCGGGGAGTCGATGCGGCGGTTGGCCAGGACGGCGGCCACTGCCCGGTGGCAGCCCAGGGCCTGGGCGAGGCGTGCGACCACCGTTTCGTCGGGGGTCATCAGGTTCCAGTGTTTCTCCATGGCTCGGTGGTATAGCCGATCCGGCCCGCCGGCTCAATCGCAAAACAATTCCCATCAAGGGTTGAAAAGGCCCTTCGGCGGTTGTAATTTCAAATTCATCGGTATTTCAATCTCTAAAATTGCAGCTCTGAGCACCATCAGGGCGGCGACCCTAACGACGCATGCAGCCCAGAACACTTTATATACACACCATCGGTTGCCAGATGAACGTGGCCGACTCCGAGCAGATGGCGGCGACCTTGGCGCCGATGGGTCTGCGCATCTCCCCGGCGCTCGAGTCGGCGGACCTGATCATCGTCAATACCTGTTCGGTCAGGGCCAAGGCCGAACAGAAGGCCTTCAGCGTTCTGGGGCAACTGGCCGACCTCAAGCGCCGTCGGCCCGATCTGATCGTAGGGGTGGCGGGCTGCGTCGCCCAGCAGGAAGGCGCTCGGATTCTGCAGCGGGCCCCGCATGTGGACATCGTTATCGGGACTCGGGCGATCCAGCGCCTCTCCGAGCATGTGCGGCGGGTTGCCGAGGAACGCTGCCGGATCGTCGATGTCGACTTGAATATCCCGTTCGCTGAGAACGGAACGGCGGCTTCAGCGGAGGGGGCTCCGGAAAAGGTGTGCCGGTTTGTAACCATCATGCGCGGCTGCGACAACTTTTGCGCCTACTGTGTGGTGCCCTACGTGCGTGGGCGGGAGGTGAGCCGCCCGCCGGAAGAGATTCTGCGCGAGATTCGGGAGGCGGTGAGCTCCGGAGCCCGTGAGGTGACCTTGCTCGGGCAGAATGTGAACAGCTACGGCCAAAAGGAGGGCCTCTGTACCTTTCCCGAGCTCCTCGCCTGCGTCAACACCATCCCGGGGCTGAATAGGATCCGGTTTACCACCTCTCACCCTAAGGATTTGACAGCAGATCTCTTGAAGTGTTTCGCCCGGCTCGACAAGCTCTGCCCCCACATCCACCTGCCGGTCCAGTCCGGCTCGAACCGGATTCTCCGCCGCATGAACCGCGCGTACACCCGCGAGCATTACCTTGACAAGGTATCTGAACTACGGGATACTTGCCCCGAAATTGCCATCACCTCCGACATGATCGTCGGTTTTCCCGGCGAGACGGAGGCCGACTTCGAGTTGACGCTCGATTTGATCCGGAAGGTGCGATTCGACGGGCTGTTCGCATTTATGTACTCCGACCGTCCGAACGCACCCGCCTGCCAGTTCGCCGAGAAAGTCCCCGATGACGTGAGCCGCGAGCGGCTGCATGCCCTGCTCGCACTGCAGGACGGGGTCACCTTCGCGCGCAACTCGGCCCTGGTCGGCTCACTTCTGGAGGTGCTGGTCGAGGGGGCCGGCAAACGGAGCGGGTTCGGGTCTCCTGCCACGACCGAACCGGCGCAGTGGACCGGCCGGACGCCCGGCAACAAAATCGTCCATTTGCATGCGGAACCCGGAGCCGGGCGGATCGGCCCGGGGTCGCTCGCACGGGTGCGGATTGAAAGGGCAATGGCCCACTCGCTGCGGGGGGTGGTGGACGACGGTGCGGGGGCTGACGGAACGGAAAAGGGAGGCGCACACGATGCTGCATAAAGTGAACGTTGCCGGTCTGACCATGGACCCGACATCGAACACGCCCATCATCATCCTGAAAACCGAGGATGGCGAGCAGGCGGTTCCCATCTGGATCGGTTTGCTGGAGGCCACGTCGATCGCCTCGGCCCTGCAGAACATCAAATACGAACGGCCCATGACTCATGACCTTTTCAAGAATTTCAGCGAACTGCTCGGCACATCGATCTCAAAGGTCGAGGTGTGCGACCTGAAGGACAACACTTTTTTCGCGCGCATTCATTTCGTCTCCAAGGAAGGCAGCTTCGACATGGATGCGCGGCCGAGCGATGCCATCGCCCTGGCCCTGCGGTTTCATGCTCCGATTTTCGTGGATGACGCGGTCCTGCAGCACTCCAAGCTGCGTGAGGGCGACGTGGAGGTTGCCGACACGAGCGAGGAGGGTAAAAAGTGGGCCGATTATCTCGAGAAGCTATCGACCGAGGATTTCGGCAAGTACAAAGTCTGAGGAGCGCTCCGAGCGGGTGTCTGCCCCAGGAATGGGGCCCCATCCTCATTCCGCCGCTGGCTATCTGCCGCGGCGTTTTTTTTCCTCAGGCCTGTTTGTTTCAGAAAAACGTTGAAAATCGAAGATCAGCGGAGTAAATTGCCCCTCCGCCCGCCGGCTTGCAGCACCACAATTCGATCCATCCAATTGAAATCAATAGGATTCTTTTTAAACACACCTCGGGCCGGATAATTAGCCGATTGCAGGCGCCTACCGGCTGAAACCAAAACTTTTTCAGCAGGATAAAAGTTGTTCATAAAGTGATTTTCGATCGCGTGTGGCCCGGAATATCCCGGTTTGACAGTCGGAGTTCCAGCGGCTATTTATCCGGCCTGCAATTGCCCGACCCAAATGGTCATCTTGCCGCGCACGTGGAGGGGTATGAGCTCGGTTCTGGTTATTGAGGACGAGAAGGGTATTTCAGGGCTGATAAAGGAGGCACTGGTCCGTCATGGCCACTGCGTGGAAACGGCCGAGGATGGCCGGGAGGGGATTCGGAAATTCGAGAGCGGCCGCTTCGACCTCGTCATCACCGACGTCCTCATGCCGGAAGTGGACGGACTAGGGGTGCTGCGCCACATCCGGTCCACCCCGCGGCGGCGGACCCCCGTCATCGGCATGTCGGGAACCCCCTGGTTTTTGAACGATACCGGCTTCGACCGGGTCCTGGCCAAACCCTTTTCGCTTCAGAAACTGGTGGACTGTGTCAAAGGGGTGGCGGAGTCGACCTGCTCCCTCCAACCTTCGACCACCTCTTCTGCCTTCGGGGGAAAGTACCCGGCGCTATCGGCCTGCTGAGGCTCCCCTCAATTCTGACGACTTCGTAAAAATCCCAATCTTTGCGTTGCGCTTAACCCCGTGGTCGCTTCGGCGTACTGGAAGTACGCCTCGCGACACGGGATTCGCGCGCCTTTATCTTGGGCTTTCAAGTAAGTTAGGCTTTTTTCCTGTGGGAGCGGCATCTCCTGACCGCCGTAGCCGGAGGCAAAGGCTGGTTGCCGCGATGATCGTGGCTGGAAGCCACTCCCACAAGGGCGACACTTCATTACCGATAGGATGGCGCTGGGAGCCATAAACTGCTTTTTACGAGTCCATCAATTCTGAAATAAACCGTCTTCGTATACCAGCCGCCGTGAGCCGTTCGCCAGGATGGCATTCACCCGCTTTTTCTCCGTATTGACAAAATCCCAGTGCAGGGCCGAATCGTTGAACCCGAGTTTTTCACGCAGGGCCGCCGTCAACCGGTGGGTCGGACCGGCAAAGGTGTTGGCGTAGGATGAGCCCAGGGCGATGTGGCAGTTGCCGAAGGGGCCGCCATAATTTTCGTCATACAGGGTGTTGGCCATGAAGCGGTTGATGCGCGAAAACCGCTTGTCTGTGAGCGAGAACTCCCCCACCCGGCGGGCGCCGGCATCCATGGCGAGCTGGCGGTTGAGGAACTCTTCCCCCTCCTCGGCGGTGGCTCGCACCAACCGACCCTGACCAAACTCCAGGCGCACGCCGCGGACGATGTTCCCGTTGCGGAAGGAAGGCTGGTCGGCGAAGAACCGGCCGCGGGTGCCCCGGCCGTCCGGGCTGACGAAGAGCTCGAAACTCGGGATGTTGCGGCCGGAGATCCCGGCCCAGCGGCGCCGCTCGCCCAGGACCAGTTTCAGGTCGACCCCGGCGGATTCGACATGAAATGCCCTCACCTTCAACCGGTCCAGCCAGTTCTTGATCTCTGCCGCCCGGTGGTGAATTGCGACCCAGTTAGCCACGGGGGTGGGACTGTCCAGGAAGCAGGCCTGCACCACCTGGCGGGTGTAGGTGCGCAGCGTCAACCCGGCCCGGCGGGCGAGTTCCGCGGTCGGCAGCAGGCAGAGGGTCCAGCCGTACTCGCCCCGGGCTTCGCGCCGCTCCAGGATGGCTCGGAGCGGTTTCTGTGAGATCGCCGTCCGTGCGATCTTAACCGGGTCGGCCTCCTTGAGGTGGGTCAACGAGTCGGGAGCGTGCAGGTAAATCCCGCCGTTCAGCCGCTGCATGAGCTGCGCTTCGCCGGGTGGAATGAAGGCCACCTGCGGGGGGGCTGCGAGCCGGTAGAACTGCCGCTCCATCTCCGGGGTGCCGGCAAGGCGCAGCACGGGATTCAATCCCGCCTGAAGCAGATTGCGATAGAGGAGCTCGGCCAGGCGGATGGCGCCGGCATGGAACCGGATCTGGACGATGTCCTGCTTGCGGAAGCGATTGCGGCGGGCCGTGGTGAGGCCCCACCACAGCACCTCGGCATAATTCTCCAGCTGTCGTTCGGTCAACATCCTCCTCACCTTTCAGTCGTCTTTCAGGAAAAGGCGGTGGTACTCTTCTTCACTCATGTGGCGCCGCATCAGGCGGTTGACCAGGTCAAAGGTCTCCGCGAGCTCCGCCGCGCTTAGGCGCGGCAGGAGCCGCTCCAGCAGGGCGTCGTCCGAGAACTTCTGCAAATAGACCGCAAGCGTGCTCTCGTCGGTCGGACGGTCGAGCCCGAAACCGACCAGTCCGGTGTAGGTTTCAACGAAATGATGGGTGTGCCGCGGCATGAGACATCCTTCCTTCCACAGGGATCGGTGACGTGCATCCCGTTTATCCGTCCGGTCACTATGACCTCGGCCGGGACATACGTCAACATTTGAATCCGGACCGGATCCGGATCCGACGACGTCGGAAAGGAGCCCTCAGGAGAGGAGCGGGATCTGAACCTGACTCTTCATGCCGTCCGGCGGGCGGGCCGGCCAGCGGGGGGGGCGGGACTCCAGGGCGCTTCGGACCGCGGCGGAGAGCTCGCTCATGACGACCGGTTTGAGGATGAATTTGCGGATTCCCATGGTCATGGCTTTTTCTTCGCTGATCATCTCGCTGTAACCGGTGCACAGGATCACCGGCACCTCCGGCCGGAGCTCCATGAGCCGCCGGGCCAAGACCTCGCCGGTCATGTGCGGCATGGTCATGTCTGTGATCACGAGATCGAACTGGCCCGGGTCCGCCGAGAAGACCGAGAGGGCCTCGGTGCTGCCGGCGCAGGCCGTCACGCGGTAGCCCAGTCGTTCCAGTATCTGCTTTTCCATGCAGACGATCTGCTCCTCGTCGTCCACGAGCAGGATGCGCTCCTGCCCGGCTGCTCCGGAAAGGAGCGCATCGCCGGCGTTCTCCTCGGCGACCTCTTCGATCGCGGGCAGGTAGACGTGGAAGGTGCTTCCGCGACCGGGGGTGCTCTCCACCGTGATGAAGCCGCCATGGTTTTTCACGATCCCGTGGATGACGGAGAGCCCCAGACCGGTCCCTTTGCCGGGCTCCTTGGTGGTGTAATAGGGCTCGAAGATCCGGTCCATCACCGATGCGTCCATGCCCACCCCCTCGTCCCTCACGATCAGGTGCAGATGGGGGCCCATCTGGATGCCGATCCGCCGCACGGCCTCCTCGTAGCCGATCTCCACGGGCTCGAGCGTGATTTCGAGCCGGCCGCCCGTCTCCTGCATCGCATGGTAGGCGTTGGTACACAGATTCATGATGATCTGGTGAACCTGGGTCGGGTCTCCCATGACGCTGGGCTCGCCATCGGCGATGAGGGAGACGATGTCGATGGTCGTGGGGATGGAGGCCCGCAGGAGTTTCAGCGCCTCGCGCAGGATCTCCGAGACCCGGGTCGGCTTGCGTTCGCGACCGTTCTGGCGGCTGAAGGTGAGGATCTGCTGGACGAGCTCCTTCGCGCGGTTGGCGGCCTTGAGAACCTCCTCGAGGCTCTTGTGGGTCGGGCTTTCGCTGGGCACATCGTCCAGGGCCAGCTCCGTGTACCCGATGATGGGAAAGAGAATGTTGTTGAAGTCATGGGCGATGCCCCCGGCCAGGGTGCCGATGGCCTGAAGCTTGATCACCTGCTGCATCTGCCGTTCGGATTCCTGCAGGGCCTGGGTGCGCTCCTCCACCTTGCGCTCGAGGATCGAGTTCTGTTGGCGCAGCAGCCGGCAGAACTCCAGGCTTTCGAGGGCGTTGGCCGTATTGAGCAGGATGATCGAGAGCAGCGTAAGGGCGGTGTCCGGGATCTGCTGGCGCGCGGGGTCGAGCTGGCCGATAAACATGCCGCGGATCCGCGAGTGGGTGGCGATGACGTGCATCACCACGGGTGTGGTGTGGTGGTCCGGGGTGACGATGATCCCGCGCCGCTCGCGGATGGCCCAGGCGAAAAAGCCCTTTTCAATCAGCTTCTCCATCTCAGCCGTGATGAAGGGGCGGAATTCGGGCGGACTGCAGACCGTCAGCCGAAAATCCGAGCTGTCCGGATCGACCAGGTAAAGGGCGTTGGCCTGGAAGGGGATCAGGTAGCGGATGCGTTTCTCCGCCTCCTCCAGGATGGTCTCGGGCCCGCAGCTGCTGACGATATTCTCCTGGAAATCCACGAGCGAGATGGCCATTTCGAGCACGTTCTGGACGAAGCGGCGGTTGTCCTCCAGGTACTCGATGCGTGCGAGCAGCTTTTCAGGGTCCAGTCGCGGGATTTCACTCATAAGGCCTTCACCTGCAGCAGGAAATCCAGTGTTGTAAACTGGTTAAGCGTTTGCTGAACCACGGTTTCAAAGCAGTCGGGCGAAAGCCCTGACGCCTCCCAGGCCTGCAGGTCCAGGGGAGGCACGCAGCGCTCCCCGCTGCTGCCGATGCCGAGCGCGTTCACCAGCAGGTCCGCTACGTGGATCAGGGCGGCGGAAGCGGGGTCCGGCGCCTCCGCCGGCTCGTGATGAAAACAGACGTTGTTCTCCAGGCTCACGGGCAGCCGCCACTGGTGGAGCATGTGCATGCCGATATGGCCGTGATGGCAGCCGAAGAGCTTCTTTTCCGCGGCCGAGAGACTCATACGGTCGTGCGCCGCCTGACCCATGCAGGCCAGGATCTCGTTGGGGAAATAGATGAAGGTGACCAGGCGGCCCAGGTCGTGCAAGAGCCCCGAGGTAAACATCTGCTCGGTCTGACGCATGGTTTTGTTCGCGGCCAGCAGCCGGGAGACGATGCCGCAGGCCAGGCTGTGCTGCAGGAAGAGCTGCATGTTCAGCAAACGGCTGGGAATCTTCCGGAAGAGCGACATGATACTGATGCCCATTGCCAGCGCCGACAGCTCGCGGGTGCCGATCAGGGTCACCGCCAGCGACACGCGCTCCACGCGCGCCGGAAGCCCGTAAAAGGAGGAGTTGACGATCCGCAGCAGCTGCGCCGTGAGGCTCGGGCTCTTGTTGATGACCTGGGCCATCTGATCGGCCGTTGAGAGGGGGTTGGCGATCACCTCGTTCAACTCGAAAACGATCGAGGGGATCTCCGGCAGCAGGATGTTGCGGTCGATCAGCTTTTTCAGGAAATCCGGGTCGGGCTGCGCCGGCCGCTCCGCTTGCATTTCCGGCTCCGGCAGAGAGGGGCTCGCGGCTGTGGGAAAAGCGCCGGCGGCCGCCACCTGGAGCGCCTGGGTAAAGATTTCCTGTATGGCCGGGTGCCGGCGGTCGGTCAGCCGGAACCGGTTTTCCAGCGCCGCTCGGACCGCCTCCAGCCGGGCCGGGTCGAGCGCCGGGGCGACAGGCTCGTCCGCATCGTGCGGTGATTCGATGACCGACACCTGCGGAATGCCCCATATTTTAAAAATCCGGATGTGCTCCGGTCCGATGGGCCGGCCCTTGGGCAGAAGCAGGCGGCCTTTGATGTCCTTGACATCATCCGCCAGCACCATACCTGTTTTCAAATTCCGGATACGGACCGATCCCATGGGCGTAATGGCTGAGTCTGAAGGTGTTTTCCCAAGGGTGCCTCTGCAACCGCCCCTTGGAGGGAATATCGCCCAATGCCTTATAATACTTAAGGGAAAACCTCGGTCGGTGAGTTGACAGACAACGGGTTCTCGAATATGGCAATAAGCGGTCGGCGATTACATGCGAAGGGAGGTGATCCACATACCGGAGACGAGGCACCCGCCCGATCGTGGCATTGCTGCAGAAGAAGCCGCTGTCCGCTGCGAACCGACGGCCCCGGCGGCGCTCACCGTGCACCTCTCCGGCCGCTGGAAGCTCGATGGCCCCACCCCGTCCGCCGATGAGGTGATCCGACAGGCCCGCTCCCTGCCGGGTGCGACCCGCATCGTCCTCGATGCGGAGCAGGTTTCCGCCTGGGACAGCACCCTTCTCAGCTTTCTTGTTAAACTGCATTCCCACTGCATCGCACAGGGGGTCCCCCTCGATTCCCAGAGGTTGCCATCCGGCATCCAGCGGCTGGTGAAACTGGCCACGGCCGTGCCCGCGAAGGAAAAGCCGCCCCGCAACGGAAAAGGGGAGCCCTTTTTAGGCCGGCTCGGAGAGGCGGCTCTCCGGGCGTGGCGGGGAAGCGCCGAAATGCTCGCTTTTATCGGCGAAGCGTTTGTGGCCTTCTGCCGGCTTCTCGCCGGCAGGGCCCAGTTCCAGCGCTCCGACCTGCTGGGGTTCATCTGGAGCTGCGGCCCCCAGGCCCTGCCGATCGTCACCCTGATCAGCCTGCTGGTGGGCCTGATCCTGGCCTTCGTGGGGGCGATTCAGTTGCTCCTGTTCGGCGCCCAGATTTTCGTCGCCAACCTGGTGGCGGTCGCCATGGTGCGGGTGATGGGAGCGGTGATGACGGCGGTGATCATGGCCGGCCGGACCGGCGCGGCGTTTGCGGCGCAGCTGGGAACGATGCAGGTCAACGAGGAGATCGATGCCCTGAAGACCATGGGGATTCCCCCCATGGAATTCCTGGTGCTGCCGCGCATGCTGGCGCTGGTCGTCATGATGCCCGTCTTGTGCGTGTATGCGGACCTCATGGGGATCATCGGCGGCCTGATCGTCGGGGTGGGCATGCTCGACCTGGGGCTGATCGAATACCTGAACCAGACCAAGGCCTCCCTCACCCTGACCTATTTCTGGATCGGCCTCTTCTATGCCGCGGTCTTCGGGGTCCTGATCGCTCTCGCGGGCTGCCTGCGGGGCATGCAATGCGGCCGGAGCGCCTCGGCCGTGGGGGCGGCCACCACCTCGGCGGTGGTGACCGCCATCGTCGCCATCGTGGTGGCGACGGCTATTATCACCTTCGCGTTGAACGTGATCGGAATCTAGCGTGAGCGCAGCGCCCCACATCGTCGTCAACGATCTGACCATGGCCTACGGCCGGGTGGTGGTTCAAAAGGATCTCACCTTCACGGTCAACCGCGGGGACGTCTTCATCATCATGGGCGGAAGCGGCTGCGGCAAGAGCACCCTGCTGCGGCACATGATCGGGCTGATCCCGCCCGCCAAAGGCAGCGTGCATTACGGGGAGATCGATTTCTGGCAGGCCTCGCCCGCGGAGCGGGAGCGGATCCTGCGCGGCATCGGCATCCTCTATCAGAAAGGCGCCCTGTGGAGCTCCATGACCTTGGCGGAAAACGTCGCTCTGCCGCTCCAGGAGTTCACCGATCTCAACGCCGCCCAGATCGGGGAGCTGGTGGCGCTCAAACTGGCCCTGGTGGGCCTCGCCGGATTCGAGAACCATTTCCCGTCCGAAATCAGCGGCGGCATGCAGAAGCGCGCCGGGCTGGCGCGGGCCATGGCGCTCGACCCCGAGATCCTCTTCTTCGACGAGCCCTCGGCCGGGTTGGATCCGATCAGCGCCCGGCGGCTGGATGAGCTCATCCTCGAGCTGCGCGAGAGCCTCGGGGCCACGGTGGTGGTCGTCACTCATGAGCTCGCGAGCATCTTCACCATCGGCAACAACTCGGTCTTTCTCGACCCGGAGACCAAGACCATGATCGCCGCCGGCGACCCGAAGACGCTGCGCGATGACGCGTCCAACCCCACGGTGCGGAGCTTTTTGACCCGCGGCGAGGGGTGAATCCCGTGATAGTACCCGTTTGAGAGGCGGTGCGTATGGCCAAGCCCATCAGCAAAACCCTCATCGGCGCCTTTGTTCTCGGGGCCGTGACACTGGTCTTCCTTGGGGTCGTCATCCTGGGCTCCGGGGTATTGTTCCGCGACGTGACCCGCGCGGTGATGTTTTTCGATGGCTCGGTCGGGGGGCTTCAGGTCGGCGCTCCCGTCACCTTCCGGGGGGTTGCCGTCGGCGAGGTGAGCGAGATCCAGATCGTTTACGAACCGGGCCGGCAGGAGTTTCGGATTCCGGTCTCCGCCCAGCTTTACCCGGATCGCATTCAACACCTGTCCACCAGCCCCAGAGAAACAAAGCTGAAGGATCTGATCGGGATGGGCTTACGGGCCCAGCTGCAGATGCAGAGTTTCATCACCGGGCAGCTGTCGATCCAGCTCGATTTTATTCCGGAATCCCCTCTGCCGCCGGCGGGTGCATCGCTGGCGATGTTCCGCCCCGGTGTCCAGGAGATACCGACCATTCCCACGCCGATCCAGCGCATTCAGAAATCCATTGAGCAGATCCCGCTCGACGAGGTGATCCGCGACGCCCGCGAGACGCTCGCCAGCATCCGGGACATTCTGGCATCGCCCGCGATCCCGGACATCATCGCCAACCTGCGGCAGGTCTCGCAGGATACGGTCGGGATCGCGAACAGGGTCGATGCCAAACTGATCACCATCGGCGCCCAGGCGGAGCGCACGCTGAAAGAGCTGCGCACGCTTCTGGCCCATGCCGATGCGCAAATCAAACCGTTCGGGGCCGCCATTCTCGAAACTCGCACGCTGGCGCAAAACCTCAATCGCCACATCGACCCTCTCGCCTCAGAGATCAACAGGACCGCCGACGAGCTGCGCTCAACGCTGCGCCAGTCCGAGACAACCCTCGCCCATATCGGCCGCCTGACCGCCGACAATTCCGAGATGCGCCACCACCTGTCGCTGGTGATGACCGAGCTTGCGGCGACGGCACGGTCCCTGCGAGCGCTCACCGACTATCTGGAACGCCATCCCGATGCGCTCCTGCGCGGGAGAGCATCGGGTCAACCGCTGGGAGGTCAGTGATGAAAACCAAGACCACGGCCGCCGCAAGGTGCGTCCTGATGGGGCTGGCACTGTTGATCTGCGCCTGCAGCCTGATAGGCACCGGCCAACGCCCCATCCCCCGTCTTTATGTCTTGAGCTCGCTGGCCGCATCCGACCCGCCCGTGGAACCGGCGGCGAGGCGGCCCCAGATAGCCATCGGCATCGGGCCCGTCCGCCTGGCGGAATACCTGGACCGCCGGAATATCATCCTGCGCAACAGCCACAACGGGATCGAGCTGGTCGAGCTCGCGCAATGGGCGGAGCCCCTGTCGGAGTCGTTCGCCCGTGCCATGACGGACAATCTGTCTGTCCTTCTGGGAACCTACCGGATCTTTCATTTTCCGTGGCGTTCCGCGGTGCCGATCGACTATCAGGTGGCCTTTCACGTGGTCCAGTTCGACGGCCGCCCGCAGGAGCAGGTCCTTCTCCGGGCGCACTGGCAGGTCTTTACCGGAGACGGGCAAACCCTCCTGGACTCCGGCCATGCGCTCATCCGGGAGACGGTCGCGGACCCATCCGTCGAGGCGTTGGTCGCCGCCCACAGCCGGGCGGTCGCGCAGCTCAGCCGGGAGGTGGCGGCGGTGATCGCCAAGCGGGCTGGGTGAGGCGGAGTTCTACGGTTTTAACCGGGTCTTGATCTCCACCTCCGAGGTCAAGGTCCTGTGCACGGGGCAGCGGTCGGCGATCTGAAGCAGGCGCTGCCTCTGCTCGTCGTCGAGGGGGCCCTCGATCTCGATCTCGCGCTCGATGCGGTCGAGCATTCCTTCCTTGATCTCGCAGGATTCGCAATCGGACGCGTGGATCTTCGCGTGCGTGAGGCGCACGGAGGCGGCCTCGAGCGGCCAGCCCTTGCGGTCGGCGTACATGCGCAGCGTCATCGAGGTGCAGGCGCCCAGGGCGGCCACGAGGAGGTCGAAGGGCGTCGGGCCCTGGTCGGTTCCGCCGACCGCGGCGGGCTCGTCCGCGACCAGGCTGTGACGGTTGACCTGGATCTCGGTCAGAAACCCGCCCGGGCCCGTGCGGGCCGCGATGCGGTTGTCCCGGGGGGAGGCCTCCGTACGTTCCGCAGCCGGCGGGGTGATGTAGCGCTTGGCCCAGGCCGCGATCACCGCCCCGGCATAGAGGGAATCGGCCCGGTTTGAGAGCAGGTGGTCGGCCTGGTCGAGCGAAACGAAGCTCTTCGGGTGGCGGGCGCTCTGGAAGATCCGGGCCGCGTTCTCGATGCCGACCACATCATCGATCGGCGAGTGCATGACGAGCAGCGCCCGGCCCAGGTTCCGGATGGCGGCCTCGGGGTCGATGTTCTTAAGGTCGTCCAGGAATTTCTTGCGCAGGGTGAAGCTGCGGCCGGAGATGGTCACCTCGGCTTCGCCGGCGGCGGCGATCGTCTCGGCGGCGGGGCCGAGGGTGCGCGCGACATGCCGGGGGTCGGCCGGCGCGGCGATGCTCACCACGGCCCGGCAGGAGGGGATGGCGGGGGCGGCCTGGACCACGGCGGCCCCGCCCCAGGAGTGGCCGATGAGAAGCGCGGGGCCTTCGAAGCGGGACTCCAGAAAGCGGGCGGCCGCCACCAGGTCCTCTATGTTGGAGAGGAAACTCGTGTCGGCGAAGTCGCCCCCGCTCTCGCCCAGGCCGGTGAAATCGAAACGCAGCACCGCAATCCGCTCCCGCGTGAGGGCGCGCGAGATGTGGTACACCGCTTTCACGTCCTTCGAACAGGTGAAGCAGTGGGCGAACAGGGCATACGCCAGGGGCGTGCCGTCGAGCGGCAGATCGAGCAGGGCCGCGAGCTTCTGCCCGGCGCCGCCGGTGAATTCGAATTTTTGAAGCTGCATCTAATGTCCCTCCCCCGCCGGACGGCGGGCGTCGAATTCCGGCCGCACCGCGGCGGCGATCTCCTCCGGGAAGCCCACGCAGATGCTCTCGTTGTAAAGGGTGCGCAGGGCGGTCGCATCCGGAGTGGCGAGGACCGGGTTGTAGTAGATGCGGGGGGAGAAGACCAGGTGCAGGCGCGCGAACGCATCCCCCTCGGCGCCCGGGAAAAAGCAGACGTTGAAATTATAGATCCCCATCTTGTCGTAGGCCGCCATGGCGGCGGTGAGGCCCGTGGCGATCCCCGTCAGGTCGGTTTCGGTCAAATCGAGCATCGTGCGGCAATCGGCCACCACCCCGACGACGTCGCCGACGACGCCGAAGGGGGCGAACCCCGCCAGCCACGCGATGCGGCCGATGCATCCCAGGTGACGGCTGCCCTCGGCCTTCTCCGCCGTGACCAGGTCGTCCCAGTAGGTGGTGCCGTGTTGTTGGTAATAGGCCTTCGCCGCGGCAAGCTCTTCGCGCAGCTGGTTCGGGGCGGTGGCGCTGGCAAACACCTGGAGGTGGGGGTGGATGAGGGAGCTGCCGGATGCCGGCATGTAGTTCCAGCTCAGCAGATAATACATTGCTTCCGGGTGCCGGATGGTGCGGGCCCGCCGGTAGAATTCGAGGGCGAGGCCCAGGCCGTTTGCGATGCGCTCCGGCTCGATCTCGGCCATGGGGATGTAGTGGCGGCTGCCGAGTGTGGCGACGGCCCCCAGGCCGTCGTAAGGGGCGATGTTGGGGAAGAGCACCATCTCCCCCCGGAAGAGGCGCCCCTCCGGTGCGATGTCCGGCGGAAAGCAGGGGGTGAGTTCGAGCACCTTCTCCGGGCAGAAGGGGCAGGTGCCCCGCGAGGTCTCGATCAGCCGCGTCAGGTCGGGCTTCGCGAAGGTGAGCCGCCGGAAGTGGCAGATCCGGGAGGTCCGGCCCGTCAGCGGGTCCGCGCGGACCTCGACGGGAATGGACTTGGCCTGCATGCGGTCGGCGGGGTCCAGTAGCACGGCTGTCTTTTTCGTCACCTCGAATCTCATTGGATTCCTCCCGCTGCGGTTGAAGAGAAGGCGGCGCTTGCGCCGGTTTTAATAAAAGACCTCCGCGAACACCAGCGATCCGGGGAACTTCTCGTCGGCGATCAGGGTCGCATCCCGGATCATCTCCTGGCGCCCGCACAGGTAGAAGTCGAAGATCCCGGCCGGGTGGCGTTCCCTGAGATACGCCGTGACCCGCCCCTTGAAGCCGCCGGGCCCCGAGGTGCGTCCATCGGAAATGCAAGGCACGTAGGCGGCTGCTTTCGCGCGCAAAAGATCGCCGTAGAAAAGATCCTCCGCTCTCGCCACCCCGTGTAGCAGAATGAAGCCGGAAACGCCGCCGGCCGCCATCGCGCAAAACGGTGCGACCCCGGTGCCGGTCGCTACGAACACCGCCGGCCGGGGTGAGGCCTTGAAGGTGAAATAGCCATGGGGGCCGCTGAAGGACAACGTCGTGCCGGCAGGCAGCTCTGCCAGTCGGGCGGAGATCCTGCCCGGCTCCACCCGGCGGATGCAGAGCCGGATGACCCCCTCGCCTGGCGCTGAGGCGATGGAGTAATCCCGCTCCGCTCCTGCGAGCCTGATCTGCACCCGCTGGCCGGGTATGAACCTGAAGCCCGGGGGCGAATCAAGCGTGAGCTCAAACGCGTTCGAAGAGAGCTGGCGGCGGGCGATGATCCGCGCGCGGAACCCGGCGGCATCGCTGTCGCCGGGCGGAGGGGCCGTCACCGCTTCCACGGGACGTCCGCGATGCCCTGGGCCCGGTTCAGGTGCCGGGCCAGAACGAAGAGGTAGTCGGAGAGCCGGTTGAGGTGAACCATGGCGCGCTGCAGCTGCTCGGCGGCAGCGGCTTCCAATGCCCCGGCGGAAAGCCGGACGACGCGTCGCTCGGTCCGGCGGCAGACGGTGCGGGCGACGTGGGCCCAGGCCGCCGCCGGGCTGCCCCCCGGCAGGATGAAAGCGGCCAGGGGAGGGAGGGCGGCATCGATCCGGTCGATGGCGCGCTCGATGGCCGTGGCGCGCGCGGGATCGATCGGGAGCAGGGCCGCCGCGGCCGCAGCACCCGGCGAGGTGGCAAGCCAGGCGCCGATTGCAAAAAGGTCGGCCTGGATCTCTTGCAACTCCCCACGGAGATCAGCGCTCGGCGGGGGCAGGGCGGCCGCGAGGGCCCCGATCACCGAGCTGAGCTCATCCAGGTCGCCGAAAGCCTCGATGCGCTCGTGGTCTTTGGCCACCCGCTCGCCGCTGAACAGGCTGGTCTTGCCGCGGTCCCCGCTGCCCGTGTAGATCTTCATC
>JBFYWT010000069.1:0-4716 GCA_041310895.1 Desulfobacteraceae bacterium
TGACCCCGAGCGCGTTCAACGCCCGGACGACCTCGCCGATGCTGACGCCCTCCGGCATGACGTAAAGGGGCGCCCGCCCCTCCTGGACCATGGTCTGGGTCTCCGGGGTGACGACCGTCTCCCCGGTACGCGAAAAGGGCAGCGGCTGGGAGACGTTGAAACTGGTTCGGATCTGGACGCTCAGGTTGCCGTGGGCGATCGCAACCGTCGCGATCCGCACGCTCTCGCCCATGATCACCGTCCCGGTGCGCTCGTTGATCACGACCCGCGAAACGCTGTCCGGGATCACGTTCACGCTTTCGACGGCGGCGATCAGCCGGGCCATATCCCCCAGGTAGATCGGGGGAACGGCCACCTGGACCGTGCCCGAGTCCTGCGCCCGGGCGGCGCCGGCAGAGAGACTCTCGTTGATGGCCTGGGCCATGCGTGTCGCGGTAGTGAAGTCGGGCCGGTGCAGGGACAGCGTCAGGCTGTCTTTGTGGTTCAGGGTGAAAGGGATCTCCCGTTCGACCAACCCGCCTTGGGCGACGCGGCCGACCGTCGTGAAGTTTTTCTGAACCTTGTCGCCGGTGTTGGCGCCGACCGTGAACCCGCCCGTGCTGATCGGGCCCTGAGACACAGCGTAGACGAGGCCGTCGGCCCCTTTGAGGGGGGTCATGAGCAGGGTGCCGCCCTGGAGGGACTTGGCGTTGCCGAGGGAGTTGACCAGGACATCGAGCCGGCTCCCCAGGCGCGCAAACGGCGGCAGCTCCGCGGTCACGATCACGGCCGCCACGTTCTTGACCTCGATGTCCTCGGGTTTGACCGTCACCCCCATCTTTTCGAGCATCGAGGAGAGGGACTGCAGCATGAACTTGGCGTCGTCGCTGTCGCCGCTCCCGGCCAGGCCGACCACCAGGCCGTATCCCACGAGCTGGTTGGCACGTACGCCCCGGAAGGCGGCGAGATCCTTGATGCGCGCGGCCTGCAGCTCGACGGCCATGCCAAAAAGCAGTACCGCAAAAATAACCATTGCCGATAGCGATTTTTGTATTTTAATTCTATTTGTTATATATCGCATACTCATGTTCTTTCTAAACCATCTCAGAACGGCCAGACCGTGTTCAGGAAGTTCGCCATCCAGCCCGGCCGCTGGCGGTCGTCGATGACTCCCGAGCCGCTGTAGGCGATCTTGGCGTCGGAGATGAAGCGCGAGGCGATGATGTTCTGGTCGCTGATGTCCCGCGGGCGGATGACCCCGGAGAGCACGATTACCTGGTTTTCGTGGTTGACCAGGATCTCCCGGGTACCGACGATCCGGAGGTTGCCGTTCGCCAGGACATCCGATACCCGGCAGGTGATGAAAGCCGAGAGGTCCCCGCTGCGCGAGGTGGTCCCATCGCCCTCGAACTCGCTCGTCATGCTGCCTTTGATCGCCGCCGCCCCGAAGGGGTTCACCTTGGGCGCGTGGGTCGGCAGCCGCCGCAGCACATAGTCCTGCCACCAGTCCTCGATCCCGAAGGCGGCGTCGATCCCCGCGCTCAGGCTGGAGTCACGACCGGTCTTGGTGTTGGCCTTGTTCGTTGCCTTGGAGGACTCGCTGATCTCCACGGTGACGATGTCCCCCACGTTGCGCGCCTTGGTGTCCTGGAAGAGGCCGCTCAGCCCGTTCGCCGCCTGCCAGAGCGAGTTCTCCTGATAGTCCGGCCGCTGGAGGCCGACCACCTCCCGCTCCACCGGCGGCGGCGCTACCGGCACGGCCACCGGCGGGGCCGTCACACAGCCGCCGATACCTGCCGCGAAGCAGAGGGCCAGCAGGGCGGTTCGCAGGCGTTGACAGGGGTCGGTTTTCATGGCGCTTCTCCTAAAGGCGGCGCGCGGCCGCTAAAATTCGATCCGGACGGTCTGGGCGTCCAGCACGAGGGCGTGGATCACCCGGTTCGAGTCCAGGTTGACCACCGGGATCCGCTCGCCCACGCAGCCTTTCTGCTTGACCTCGCCCGCGGCGCTGATCCGCAGGCCGGCGGTTTCGGCCACAATCCGCACGCGGTCGCCGCGCTTCACGACCGGCGGCAATTCGACCCAATCCGGACGCAGGACGGTGTTCGCCTCCACGGCCCGGCGCGTGCGTTTGCCGATGACGAGCTCGGGCTCGGCGATGTAGTCGGCCGGAAGGCCGGCCAGGTCGATCTCGCGCAGCTCGAGGTCGCTCGCCTCGATGGGCTTGAAGCGCCCGAGCGGCCGGCGGCTCACGACGGCCTGGACCCGGGCCTCGACCACGGCCGTAAGGTTCACGCGCCGCTCGGCCTCATCATCGACCTTGAAAATGATGGCGAAAGGCACATTGCCCGCCAGCGGGGCGTTGCGGGGGGCGGCCACCTGCCAGGTGAGCCGGCCCCGCGGAAGAACCAGGCTCTCCAGTCCGCGAATCTCCCGGACCTGCGCCCGATCGAGCCCCCGTTCGCGGAGCTGATCGTGGATCCAGCCGGCGGCGATCACCTCGATGCGCTCGCGGCTGAGCTCCACCGTGCCCCGGCTGATCTGCACCTCTCCGGGGACCTGCAGATCGATCTCGGCCGGGTCGAACCCGGCCTGCTTCAGGCGCACCCGGATGAGGGCCTCGTCGAGCGCCCGGCTCTTGCCGGGCAAGGGCGAGCGGCCGAGCACGATCTCCTGAAGCGCGCGCACGCGCCCGGCGTCGTCCCCGTCGACCCGGGCGATGGCCCCGAGGAGGACCTGGTCGCCGTCGATCTCCACGCGGTCGAAGACGCGCACGCTGGTCGGCCCCGCCCCCCCCGCGGCGGCGGCCCAGAGCGTCACGAACGCCACGACCCACACGCTGAGCCCTCGTGCTCCCCCGATTTCCGCCCGGCGTCTCATGGCCCCTACCGTTTCAGGTTGTTCGCGACCTGCAGCATGTCGTCGGAGGTCTGGACGACCTTGCTGTTGGTCTCATAGGCGCGCTGGGCGGTGATCATGTTGACCATCTCGTCCACCACGTTCACATTGGACATCTCGAGAAACCCCTGGGCGATCTGGCCGAAGTTGCCCTCTCCGGGGGTCCCGGTGAGGGGATCGCCCGAGGCCTCGGTGGGGAGGTGCAGGTTCTTGCCGATGCTCTGCAGCCCGGCCGGGTTGATGAAGCGTGCGAGCTGGATGGAGCCGATCTCCCGCGGGGCGGCATCCCCGGCCTGAATCACGCTGACGGTCCCGTCCATGCCGACCGTGATCGAAATCGCGTCGGAGGGCACGCTGATCTGGGGATCGAGCAGAAAGCCGTCGGAGGTCACGATCCGCCCTTCGCGGTCCAGCTTGAACGCGCCCGCGCGCGTATAGGCCGTCTCTCCGTTCGGCTGGGTCACCTGGAAGAACCCCTCGCCTTCGATGGCGAGGTCAAGCTGGTTCTTCGTGAGCTGGAGCTCGCCTTCGGTGAAATTCTTCGCGACCGACACCGGCCGGGTGCCGTGGCCGATCTGGATCCCGGTCGGCACCTCGGTGGACTCCGAGGAAGAGGCGCCCGGCGCCCGCAGGGTCTCATAGAGCAGGTCCTGGAACTCGGCCCGGCTGCGTTTGAACCCCGTGGTGGTGACGTTGGCCAGGTTGTTGGCGATCACATCGATGTTCAGGCTTTGGGCCTGCATCCCGGATGCGGCCGCCCACATGCTTCGAATCATGAGTTGACTCCCCTTGGTTATGAGGTTCTGCCGACGTCCGCGATGCTCTTGGCATTGAGCTCATCGATGGTGCGGATCACCCGCTGATAGGACTCGTAGCCGCGCATGATCTCGATCATCTCGGTCAGCATCTGCACCGCTTCCACGTTGGCCATTTCCAGGTACCCCTGGGCCACGCTGGCATCCTCCAGAGGAACGGGCTCGGCGCCCTCCGCTTTGAAATAGCACCCGCCGATCTTGGTCAACCCGCCCGGATCGTCGCTCGCGGAGATCAGCAGGCGCCCCACCGCGCTCCCGTTCACATGGACCGTGCCGTCCTCCCCGACCGTGATCTCGCGCGCCGTCCGTTCCGCGCCTCCGCCCTCCACGCGGATCTCCCCCCCGTCGCCCGTGACCGGCAACCCCTCCTGGGTGACGAGCAGGCCCTCCGGGTCGAGGGTGAAGTTCCCCCGGCGCGTGTAGAGGGTGCCTTCCGGCGACTGCACGTTGAAAAACCCCTTGCCGTTCAGGCTCAGATCGAGCGGGTTTCCGGTTCGGCGCTGGGGACCGGGGGAAAAATCGGTGTGGCTGCGGTATTCGACCCAGAAGGATTCGGTCGCGCCCGCCGCCGTAAAGGGCGGCTGCACCGGCACCGGGGTGCCGGCGGCAGAGAGCATGTAGGCCTGAAAGGCCACCTGATCGCGCTTGAAGCCGGCCGTGTTGATGTTGGCGAGGTTGTTGGCGGTAGTCTCGAGCCGCTTCTCGTAGGCGAGTGCGGCCGAAGCCGCCAGGTAGATGTCACCGCTCATTATAGAGTCTCCTGCCCTGGTCATCGCCCGGTCTCCCAGTGCCGCCGAGCGTGTCGTACGAGTGATTATGCAAAAGACGTACCACTAAAAAAATACTGTCATTTCGGTCAGTTTTAGGCCTGATGGGCGGCCGCCGGGCAAAAATTGCCGCCCGACCCGGGCACGGATGCCGGCTGCAGCTTGAGGGCGAGCTCGACCTCGCCGCGCGGCAGGTTCAGCCGTTCGGCGATCTGCCGGCAGCCCAGGCCCTCGCGGGCAAGGATCCGAACCCCTTC
>JBFYWT010000074.1:0-6829 GCA_041310895.1 Desulfobacteraceae bacterium
AGTCCTCGCGCACCGGGCTGAAGACCTCGATCACGTCCGCGGGGCCTTTGATGCAGCGGGCGGAGTGCACCGTATGGGCGGGGATGTGGTAGGCGCCGCCGGGGGGTACCACCCGGGTCTCGCCCGCGATGGTGAGCTCCATTTCGCCCTTGACCACCGTGCCGATCTGCTCGTGGGGGTGGCTGTGCGCGGGCAGCGGGGTGCCCGCCGTGAAGGTAAAATAGGCGAAGCTCATGCGCTCGCCATGGAGAACACGCATCTCGATCCCCGCGGCGGGCGTCTTGGGTTTCATGTCCTGAAGCGTGAAGTACGTCATGCAACAACCTCATCAATCGACTGAAGCCGGATTTGACCCATTCCGGGATATACGCCGGCCGGCTTATATCCCGCAAAAGCGCTTGACTTCCTCGTTTCCCACCAGGTCGGCGACCGCTCCCTGGTAGCGGATGCGGCCGTTGTCGATGATGTAGCCGTAGTCGCTCAGGCTCAACGTGAACTTGAGGTTCTGCTCGGCCAGGAGCACCGTGAGGCCCATCGCCTTGAGCCGGCAGATGCGCTCGCCGAGCGCCTTGACCATGATCGGGGCAACGCCCTCGGTCGGCTCATCCAGGAGCAGGAGCTGGGGGTTGGTCATGAGGGCGCGGGCCACTGCCAGCATCTTTTGCTCCCCGCCGCTCAAAAGCCCGCCCTTGCGCGTGTGCATGGGCTTGAGCGGCGGGAATAGCTCGTACACCTTCTCCGTCGTCCAGCCCTCACCCCCCGGTTTCGGGCGGGCGGCGATCTCGAGGTTTTCGCCCACGGTGAGGTCGGCGAAAATCCGCCGGTCGTCAGGGACATATCCGATCCCCTTGCGCGCAAGCTCAAAAGGAGCCCGGCCGGTGACATCTTCGCCGTTCAGCCGGATCCGCCCCCGGGCCGGCGGCACGAGACCCATGATGCTCCTCAAGGTCGTGGTCTTGCCCGCGCCGTTGCGGCCGAGCAGGCAGACCACCTGCCCCTTCTCGACGTTAAGCGACAGATCGAAGAGGATGTGGCTCAGTCCGTAATAGGCGTGAATGCCCTCAACGATGAGCATCAATCCACCTCTCCCAGGTAGGCTTCCTGGACGGCGAGGTTCCCCCGCACCTCCGGCGGGGGCCCCTGGGCGATGGTCCGCCCGTGCTGCATCACCATGATGCGGTTGGCGACGTTGAAGACCACGTCCATGTCGTGCTCGCAAAAGAGGATGGTGAGCCCCTGGTCGCGGGCCAGGCGCTTGATCAGCACCATGGCGGACTCCGTCTCCTCGGGCGACATGCCGGCGGTGGGCTCATCCAGGACCAGGAGCTCAGGCTCGTTGCCGAGGGCGATCGCGATTTCGAGGGTACGTTTGTCCCCGTGGGAGAGGGCGCCGGCCACGTAGAGTTTCTTGTCGATGAGCCCTACACTCTCCAGGATGTGGTGGGTCTCGTCCACCACCAGGCGCTGCGCCGGCGTGAAGAGCGTGTACCCGAGGCCCTTGCGCGATAGGACCGAGACCTGAACGTTGCGGAAAACGGTAAGCCGCGGGAAGATGTTCGCAATCTGAAAGGAACGGGCGATGCCCCGGCGGCAGATCGCGTGGGCCGGCAAGCCGGTGATGGGCTCGCCCCTGAAGAGGATCCGGCCGTGGTCGGGTTTCAGCTGCCCCGTGATCAGGTTGAACAAAGTGGTCTTGCCGGCGCCGTTGGGGCCGATCACGGCCACCATCTCCCCAGCGTTCACCGTGAGCTCGGCGCCGTTGACCGCCTTGAACTTGTCGAAGGACTTGTGGAGGTTTTCGACCTGAAGCATGGTCTCCCCCTACTCCGGCACCGAGGGGTAGGCGCGGCGCCGCCGCGCGCGGATGAGCTTTCGCAGGTCAAAGCCCATGAGCCCCTCGGGCAGGAAAAAGATCAGGAGGATCAGAACCACCCCCAGGATCAGGGTCCAGTACTCGGTCGTGCTGCCGACAAAGGTGCGCAGCGCCACCATGATGGCGGCCCCCAGCATCGGCCCGTAGAAGGTGAACCAGCCGCCCAGCAGGCACATGATGAAGATCTCGAGCGAGAGCACCCAGAAGAGCATGTCCGGATAGACGGAGCTTTCGAGCACCACGAACAGCACCCCGGCGGCTCCGGCGAAAAAGGTGGCGATCACGATGGCGGCAAGCTGGTGGCGCCGCACGTTGATCCCGACCGCCTCGCAGCGCTGGGGGTTGTCCCGGATCGCCCGCAGGGTCGCGCCGAAGGGGGATTTCAGGATCAGGTACATTAGCGCGAGGCAGGCGGTGGTGACCGAGAGCACGAAGTAGTAGATCCCGGTCGAGGTGGACAAGAACGCCGGCATGGGGATGCCGTGGATCCCGTCGTCCCCGGCGGTCAGGCCGTACCAGCGCAGCACGATGATCCACAGGAGCGAGCCGAGGGAGATCTGCAGCATGCCGAAATAGAGCTTGTTCAGGCGCACGCAGATGCCGCCGATGATCAACCCGGCAAGGGCGGCCATGACCGGCCCCGCCGCAAACCCCACCCAGGCCGGCAGCGCGGTCCGGGTGATCAAAAGCGCCGCGGTGTAGGCGCCGACCCCGTAGAACGCCGCATGGTGGAACTGGTAGGTCCCGCCGTGCCCCGCGAGGAGGTTCAGGCTCATGGCGAGGAGCCCCATCACGAGAATGACCGACAGGATATAGATGTAGAAGCGCCCGGCGACGGCCGGCAGGAGCGCCAGCGCCAGTAAGACGAGCAGGTTCAGGATAAATTCCCGCGAGCGGAGGATGTTGGCGATCATCGCACGGCCCTTGTCACCAGACCGACTTCAAGAGGCCGGTGGGCTTGAGGCTGAGAATGCAGACCACCGCCAGGTAGGGGAACACGATGGCGAACTGGGGCAGGAAGAGCACGCCGAGCGACTGGGTCAGCCCGAAGATGAGGGCTCCCGCCATGGCGCCCCAGATGTTGCCCAGGCCCCCGATGGTCACGATCAGGAAGGCTTCGATGATGATGGTGTGATCCATCCCCAGGGTGATGCTCACCGTCGGGGCCACCAGGGCGCCGCCCAGACCGGCCAGCAGGCAGCCAAGCACAAAGGCCATGGCGAAGACCCAGCTGACGTTGATGCCGACCGCCCCGACCATCTCCCGGTCCACGGCGGCGGCACGCGCGATCTTGCCGAAGGTGGTCCGGGTGGAGATGAGCCACAACCCGACGGCGACCAGCGGGCCGATGATCAACAGGAAAAGGTTGTAGCGGGGCAAGGCAGTGCCGAGAACCGGCACCGATCCCTGGAGAAACGGCGGGGCGGTGATGGAGCGGTAGTCCGCCCCCCAGGTCATCTTGGTGAGATCTCCCAAAATCAGCATGAGCGCGAAGGTGAAGAGCAAGAGCATGAGATGCTCGCGCTCGTAGAGGTGGCAAAAAAGCAGCCGCTCGGCAACCAGGCTGATCAGGGCGACCGCCAGGGGGGCGGCGACGAGCGCGAGCCAGAATCCGCTGGAGCCGCCGACCGCCGTTGCGACGCTGTGGGCCACGAACGCACCGATCATGTAGAGCGAGCCGTGGGCCACGTTGGGCACGCGCAGGACGCCGAGGATGAAACTCAGGCCGGAGGCCACGATGAAGAGGATCATGGCTCGGCTGAGTCCCACCAGCAGCTGGCTGATGAAACCGGCAATCGTGACGCTGGTTTCCATGAGACGTATCGCCTTGAAACGATCTGCCCGCCCGGCACCGCAGCGGGTGGGGCGGGCAGAGACCAGCCACCTTTACCTCATTTGCGGGCGGCCTTGATCTCCTCGCAGGTAGGCATGACCTCGGCCCCGCGCAGCGTGAGGATGTCGGTCGCCACCGCCGCCCCGAACTCTTTCGAGATCTTGGTGGTTCCGAAGAGCATGGGGTAGACCGCCTGGTGATCGCAGGCCCGCATCTCCACTTTGCCGACCGGGGTATCCACCGTGAGCCCCTCGACGGCATCGATGAAGGCCTCCTTGTCGATCTTGCCGGCCTTGCGGAATCCTTCGGCGATGAGGTAGGCCGTGGTGTAGGCATGAAAGGCCGGAAACCCGGGGGGGGCGTTGAAGCGTGCCTGGTAGTCCTTGACGAATTTACGGTTGCTCTCCACCTCCGGATAGTAGAACAGGTAGTCCATGGTGCCCATGACGCCTTCCGGGGCCTCGGTGCCGAGCGGCTTCAGCACGGCGTAGTCGATCGCGGTGTGAATGTAGATCGGGATCTTCTGGTGGATGCCCGTCGTCTTGATGGTCTTCAGCACGTTGGCCATGCTCGCCCCGCCGGTGCAGAAATGGATGAGATCGGGGTTCGCGGCCTGGATGCTGGTGAAGTAGGGCACGAGATCCGGCTCCCCGACTTTCCACCAGGTCCGGCCGATGAACTCCACATCCGGTTTCATCAGTTTCATGTAGCGCGTAAAGCTTTCATCCAGGGCGTGGCCGTACTCATAGTCGTCCCCGGCGACCCAGATCCTCTTGATGGGCCGCTTGGAAAGAACGCTGGCGGCGGTCTTGCCCGCCATGGCGGTGTTCTCGGTCGTGGAGAACACATAGCGGTGGCCCGCCTTGCCGGTGATGTTCTCGCTCTTGCTCATCCAGGCAAAATAGGGGATTTTTTCTTTTTTGGCTACGGCATCCGAGACGGCCATGGCGAGCCCGCTGTTGACCGTTCCGACGATGAGGTCCACGTTCTCCTTCAGCACCAGCTCCTTGGCCATGGTGAGGCCGATGTCCACCTTGAATTTGTCGTCGCGGGTGACAAACTCGATCTTGCCCCCGAGAACCCCCTTTTGGTTGATCTCGTCCACGGCCATTTTAAAGCCGTTGAGGGCGTCGTTGCCGAAGACCGCCGGCGGACCGCTGTAGGTGTCGACGATGCCGACCTTGATGTTGCGCGCTTCGGCCGCGGCCGGGATGAGCGCCGCCAGAGCGCACGCGGCGAGAGCGAGGCGCAGACCGACCGACAAAAACCGTTCTCTTTTCATCGAAGTCCTCCCTTCAGCTGCTGGTAGTGAAAAGGCCTGCCGCAGCGGCGCGGCCGGGCGATGTGGGGGCGTGAACCTCTGAAGCAAGCCATTTTTCCTAATAAGGAAGCCCATCGAAGTCAAGAAATAAGTTGAAATTTGGCGCCGCCTCGTTTAAGAAAAGGCTCTTTTTGTGAACCCAACCCATAGAGGTGACCCATGATCAAGGTCAACGAGCATTACCTGAAGCTGGAGGCCTCCTATCTCTTTTCGGACATCGCCAAACGCGTGGCGGCCTTCCAAAAGGCCCACCCGGGCAAGGAGGTCATCAAGCTCGGCATCGGGGACGTTACCCGGCCCCTGCCGGGGGCCTGCATCCAGGCCTTCCACCGGGCGGTCGAGGAGATGGCCCAGGCCGCCACCTTCCGGGGCTACGGGCCGGAGCAGGGCTATGAGTTCCTGCGCGAGAAGATCGCCCGCCACGACTTCCAGGCGCGCGGGGCCGATATCGGCGCCGATGAGATTTTCCTGAGCGACGGGGCCAAATGCGACAACGGCAACATCCAGGAGATCTTTGCGACCGACATCACGGTGGCGATCCCGGACCCGGTCTACCCCGTCTACCTCGACACCAACGTCATGGCCGGGCGCACCGGGGCGTTTGTAAACGGCCGCTACCAGGGGGTCGTTTACATGGACGCCACCCGCGCCAACGGCTTCGTCCCGGCCCTGCCCGACACCGCGGTGGACCTGATCTACCTCTGCTTCCCCAACAACCCCACCGGGGCCACCATCGGCAAGGCGCAACTCAAGGAGTGGGTGGACTACGCGCGCGAGAACCGGGCCATCATCCTCTATGACGCGGCCTACGAGATCTTCATCCGCGACGAACGCCTGCCCCACACGATTTACGAGATCGAGGGGGCGAAGGAGGTGGCGATCGAGTTCCGCAGCTTTTCCAAAATGGCCGGTTTCACAGGCACCCGCTGCGCCTACGCGGTGGTGCCCAAGGCCTGCACGGCCTACACGGCGGCCGGTGAGCCTCAGCCCGTGCACGCCCTCTGGCACCGTCGCCACACGACCAAGTTCAACGGGGTCTCCTACCCCGTGCAGCGCGCGGCCGAGGCGGTCTACAGCACCGAGGGGCTCGCCCAGTGCCGCGAGCTCTCCGACTATTACCTGCGCAATGCCGCGCTGATCCGGCGCGAGTTGACGGCTCTGGGTTATGAGTGCATCGGCGGGGAGAACTCCCCCTACATCTGGGTGGACAGCCGGATGGATTCCTGGAAATTCTTCGACCTGTTGCTGGAGCAGGCCCACGTGGCGTGCACGCCGGGAGTGGGCTTCGGCCGCTGCGGCGCGGGCTATGTCCGCATCAGCGCGTTCAACGATCACGACAAGGTGCAGCAGGCCATGGAGCGCATCCGCCGCACCTTGAAAAATTAATGAGAAAGACGGGGGGCTGCGCCCGCGTCCGGCAGGCCGCCTGAAAGCGCCCGGCCGGGTGCACCATGCAATAAGGGCGGTTGCCGCAACGGCAAACCGCCCTTAGAATTTGGGTGCCGGCAGGATCAGATGGCGTCCTTGAATTTTTTGCCGGCCTTGAACTTGACGACCGTGGCCGCCTTGATCTTGATCTCGGCGCCGGTCTGGGGGTTCCGGCCCGTACGCGCCTTGCGGCGCCCCTTGGAGAAGGTGCCGAACCCGACCAGGGTGATTTTACCGTCTTTTTTCTTGAGGCTCTTGACGATCCCGTCGATAAAGGAATCCAGGGCCGCACCGGCGGCGGTCTTGGAAATGCCGGCGTCCTTCGCCATGGCCTCGATTAAATCCGCTTTCGTCATTCTGACCTCCTTGTAGC
>JBFYWT010000089.1:0-4104 GCA_041310895.1 Desulfobacteraceae bacterium
CCGGTTCTCGGCCTGGTCGAAGACGACGGAGGCGGGAGATTCGAACACCGCGTCGGTCACCTCCATGGCCTCGAGCCCGAACCTCCGGAAGATGGCTTCCCCGGTCTCGGTCTGCCGGTCGTGGAAGGCCGGCAGGCAGTGCAGGAATTTGACCTGCGGATTGCCGGTCTGCGCCATCGCGGCGCTGTCGACCTGATAGGGCTGCAGCAAGCGGATCCGTTCCTCCCACACGGCGTCCGGCTCGCCCATCGACACCCAGACGTCGGTGTAGAGGAAATCGCAGCCCTTAACCCCCCGGGCAATCTCATCGGTCACGCTGATCCGGGCGCCGGTTTCACGGGCGATTCCGTAAGCCGCGGACAGCAACTCCGCAGCGGGCTGGAGCGTCGCCGGGGCGACGATACGAAAATCCATTCCCATTTTGGCCGCGGCGACAAGAAGCGAATTGGCCACGTTGTTGCGGCCGTCGCCCAAAAAAGCGAAGGCGACCTGACTGAGCGGTTTAGGGCTGTGCTCCCGCATGGTGAGCAGGTCGGCGAGCGCCTGGGTGGGGTGGAACTCGTTGGTCAACCCGTTCCAGACCGGAACGCCGGCATAGCGGGCCAGCTCTTCGACCTTGGCCTGCTCGAAGCCGCGGTACTCGATGCCGTGGTACATCCGCCCGAGCACCCGCGCCGTGTCCCGGATGGACTCCTTCTTTCCGAGCTGCGAGCCGGTGGGGTCAAGATAGGTCACGTGGGCGCCCTGGTCGTAGGCGGCCGCTTCGAAGGCGCAGCGGGTCCGGGTGGAGGTCTTTTCGAAAATGAGCGCGATCTGCCTGCCTTCCAGCCGCCGAACCTCGCGTCCGGCGCGCCGGGCCTGCTTGAGCTCGGCCGATAGGTCCAGCAAGAACTCGATTTCCGCCGGCGCGAAATCCAACAACTTCAAAAAGTGCCTGCCAGTGAGCTTCATCCGGGTTCCTTTGCGCGGCGGGCCCTCTTCGGCGGCCGCTGGGTTGATGGGGTTCACATACGGGATGATCCGCCGCCGCTGTCACGGCCCGGCGGCCGCAAACACCGGGTGGATCCGCTCGAGCGCCCACTCGATATCCGGGCGCTGGATGACCAGCGGGGGGGAAAATCGAATGGTGTCCTCGTGGGTGTCCTTGCACAGGAGCCCCCGGGCCATGAGGGCTTCGCAGAACCGCCGGGCGCCGCCCGCCTCCGGGTGGAGCTCGAGGCCGATCATCAGACCCCGGCCGCGCACCTCCTTGATCAGGGGGCTTCGAATCGAGCGCAGGCCCGCGAGGAAAAACTCCCCCATTTTTTCGGAATTTTCGATCATGCCCTCCTCCACCAGCACCCGCAATGCGGTGCGGGCGACGGCGCAGGCGAGCGGGTTGCCCCCGAAGGTGCTGCCGTGCTCGCCGGGGCGGAGCACGCCCAGGACCTCGCTCGTGGAGAGCACGGCCGAGACGGGATAGAACCCGCCGGAAAGGGCTTTGCCCACCAGGGTGATGTCGGATTCGATCCCCTCGTGCTCCTCTGCCAGCAACCGGCCCGTGCGGCCCAGGCCGGTCTGAATCTCGTCCAGAATGAGCACGACGTTGTGCGCAGTGCAGATCGAGCGGACCGCCTTCAAGTAGCCCGGCGGCGGGATAATGACCCCCGCCTCGCCCTGAATCGGCTCCACGAGGAAAGCGACCGTGTGGGGCGTGATCGCGCGCTCCAGCGCGGCGGCATCGCCGAAGGGGATGACGGTGAAGCCCGGGGCGAAGGGACCGAAACCTTCACGCGATTTGGGATCGGTGCTGAACCCGACGATGGCGAGCGTGCGGCCGTGGAAATTGTCGGCGCAAACGATCACCTCCGCCCGGTCCCGGGGGATCCCCTTGACCTCATAGCCCCATTTGCGCACCGACTTGATGACGGTCTCGACCGCCTCGGCGCCGCTGTTCATGGGCAGCACCCGGTGGGAGCGGGTGAGTTCGCACACTTCCCGGTAGAAAGGCCCCAGTTGGTCGTTGCGGAAGGCGCGGGATGTCAGGCAGAGGGTCTGCGCCTGCTCGATCAGGGTCTTCAGTATCTTCGGGTGGCAATGGCCCTGGTTCACCGCCGAATAGGACGCAAGGCAATCCATGTAGCGATGGCCGTCGACGTCCCAGACCCAGATGCCCTGGCCGCGGTGCAGCACCACGTCGAGGGGCTTGTAGTTGAAGGCCCCGAACTGCTGCTCCAGATCGATGAAGTATCGACTGTCCGTCATCGTTTTTCCTGACGTTGAAATGCACCCCGCCTGCGCCGGCGGTTCGTCAGCAAGTAAGTTCAGATTTGTGGGAGTGGCTTCCAGCCACGATCCGATCGCGGCAAAATGCCGCTCCCACAGAAAAAAAGCCTGACTTACTTGAAAGCGCCTCATGGCGCGGGGGGCGCCCCTTCATCCGCACGCAAGTTCTGTCCTTGTGGGAGCGGCATTTTGCCGCGATGTCATCGCGGCGGGGAGCCGCTCCCACAGAAAGAAAGCCTAACTTACTTGGAAGTGTATTACCATCAACCTGATTAGAGGTCAAAAAAGAGGCTTGCCGTCAGAACCAGGGCTTGATCACGTTACAGCTATTGCCAGGGCCATCAGCCCGTAATAGATTCGGAACGTGCGAACAGGCGGACACTTTGATAGAAGGCGAAAGGCATGCCCACTTTAGGCCCTGAGGTAGTGGCCACCCTTGCCTGGGTACTGGCGGTCCTCTTGATCCTCGCCGGCCTGGCCGGAACCCTCCTGCCCGCCCTGCCGGGGCCGCCCCTGGTCTTCGCGGGCCTGGTGCTCGCCGCCTGGGCGGAAGGCTTCCAGAAAGTGGGGGGGGCGACCCTGATCGTGTTGGCGGGGCTGACCGCGCTCTCCTTCCTCGTGGACGTGGTCGCCGCAAGCCTCGGGGCGAAGCGGGCCGGTGCCAGCCGTACGGCCCTGATCGGCGCGGCCATCGGCACCGTCGCGGGCCTTTTCTTCGGGATCGTGGGGATCCTCATCGGCCCCTTCATCGGCGCGGTGGCCGGTGAGTTCCTCTCCCGGAGGAGTGCCGCCGGGGCCGGCCGGGTGGGTCTCTGGACCTGGGTCGGGTTCATCTTCGGCACACTGGTGAAGCTCGTGCTTGCCTTCACGATGGTGGGAATCTTTGTCATCGCCTATCTGATCGCATAGTCCCTGCGGCTTTTGTCGAAACGCGAGGTGTGTTATCCGACCTGAAAGACACCTTAAAAGAAAGGACGCCATCCATGGGAGTGCCCACACCGCTTGCCAAAGACCAGGCCGATGCCAGCATCGGCGAAATCTTCGACGGCATGTATGCCACCGTCGGCAAAATGCCCAACGTCTTCGCTGTCATGGCGCGGTTTCCGGCAGCCCTCAAGCGCTTCGTGCCCTTCTACAACGCAGTGATGCTGAAGGGCCGCGTACCCGCGAAGCTCAAGGAGCTGGCCTATTTAAAGACCGCGAGCATCAACGCCTGCCAGTACTGCCTGCGCGCCCACGCGGCCTCGGCCCGGCAGGCCGGCGTGACCGATCAGCAGATCGAGGAGTTGCGCTTTTACCAGAACAGCCCCGCCTTCGATGAGAAGGAGAGGGCCACCGTCCGATTTGCCGATCTCGTGACCCGCGGGGCGGCCACGATCGACGCGTCCGTGCTCAATTGGCTGAGCCGCTTTTACTCCGAGGACGAGATCGTCGAGCTCGTGATGGTGATCGCCCTGGCCAACATGGTCAACCGTTTCAACGACACCCTGCAGATCGAGCCCGATCTGGGATGAGACCTATGAGCGCGGCTCACATCGTCGTGACCGACGGGTTCACCCTCAACCCGGGGGACAACCCCTGGGCCGATCTCGAAAAGCTCGGGGCCGTGACCGTCTATGAACGCACCTCGAGCGAAGAGCTGCTCCCGCGCTGCCGCGACGCGGAGGTGCTGATCGTCAACAAAACGCCGGTACGCCGCGAGCCGCTCTTGCAGCTGCCCCGTCTCAAGTTCATCAGCGTCTCGGCCACCGGGTTTGACTGCGTGGACATCGAGGCGGCCGGCCGGCGCGGGGTCCCGGTTTCAAATGTGCCGGTGTACGGGACCGATTCCGTCGCTCA
>JBFYWT010000091.1:0-4250 GCA_041310895.1 Desulfobacteraceae bacterium
CTCTTCATCTCCCACGACCTCAGCGTCGTGGAGCACGTGAGCGAGCGGGTGGCAGTGATGTATCTTGGCAAGATCGTGGAGATCGCGCCGAGCAAGGAGCTCTACCTGGAGCCGCTCCATCCCTACACCCAGGCCCTGCTCTCGGCCGTTCCGATCCCCGACCCCTCCCTGAAGCGGCCCGGCCGGATCATCCTGAAGGGAGACGTCCCCAGCCCCATCGACCCGCCCTCGGGCTGCCGGTTCCATCCCCGCTGCCGCTATGCCGCGGCCGTGTGCGCCGAGCGCGAGCCGGAGCTGACCGAGATCCGCGCCCGGCACTGGGCCGCCTGCCATTTCGCCGGGAGCGCGGGGCGCAGTTGACGGAGGGGAGGCGTTTGAGCAGAGCGCCTACTTCTCGTCCGTCTCCGGCAGCCGGACCAAGAGCACGGGCACCTTGGCGCGGCGCAGGATCCGGCGGCTGACACTGCCGACGATGGCCGCTTCCATACGACCGCGGGCATGATAGCCCATCACGATCAGGTCGCTCTGCCGCGCCTCGGACTCCTGGAGAATGCAGTCGACCGCATCCCCCTGGGTCACCACGATCTCCTCCGACCTGAGGCCGGGCGCCTTGAACTCTTTCTGGGTCTCCGCGAACATCTCCCCCAGCGCCGCGCGGATCATGGCCCCTTCCCGCTTCTTGCCGATCAGGATCTGCCGGATCTCCTGCTCGTGGGACTGGCGCAGTTCCTCCCAGCGCTCATCGCCGATGAAGGCCTGCAGATAGGCGCTCTGGGAGGGCGAGGGGTCCTCCATGACATAGAGGATGGTGAGGCTCGCCCCGTACTGGTTGGCCAGGCTCAGGGCGTAGTTGAAGGCGTGGCGCGCTTGCTTGGACAGGTCGGTGGTGAAGAGGATGTTCTTGATTTCAGGGGTCATGGGCGTCTCCTTTCCGTGTGAAGGATGTACCATCGGGTGGTCTTGGGGTCATTCGGGCAGGCGCCGCGGCGGGCAGGCCGCCGACGACATGGCCCGTTTGACGAAATAGTAACCCGCCGAGAGGGCGATGATGATGGATGCAATCCCGATCAGCTGCATGGGATCGAGGTCCTGAACCTCCAGGATGATCACCTTGCGCGCAATGGCGATCATGGCTATGAGGAAAACGACCTCCACGTGCAGCGCGTCGTCCGTCAAATAGGCGCGGATGGACTCGAGGAGCTCGAGCGCGATCAGGATCATCATGAAAAAGCCGAAAATCGCGAAGAGATTGTCGATCCCGAGCAGATAGGCCGGGGGCTCGATCAGCTCCTGGACCAGGATGACCAGCAGCTCGATGGTCGAGACCGCCACCGTGAACATCATCATGACGATGAGCGCCAGGATGATGCCCCGGGTGAACCGGCGCAGGTATTCCGGCATCTGTTTCATGGCACCATCCACAGGGCGGCATCGCTGATGTCGCGGCTGACGGTGTAGGAGGCCTTGCCGCCGAAAAAGGATTTGTTCGTCCCGCGCCGGCCCATGACGATGGTCCCGAACTCCCCCTCGCGGGCGGCCTTTAAAATCGTCTCGCCGATGCTCATCAGGGTCGTGGCGGTTTGGGTCTCGATCTGGGAGTCGCTGAACCCCGCCTGGTGCAGCTTGGCGAGCGCGGCGGCGAAGAAATCCGCCATGCAGCGCCGGTCGCCGCGGGTGACCAGGGCCTCCAACTCGGCCCCCTGGTCTTGATTGAAATCGATTTCGCAGAAGTCCTGGAGCCGGGGGGTGACGTGGAAGAAGCAGACCCGGGCCTCGGGCACCCCCGAGAGGATGAAGGCCAAGTGATCCACCGCCCGGAGGGCGCTCTCGGAGCCGTCGACGGCCGCCATGACGCGCGTCGAGAAGACCTTGCCGTCCACCATCCAGACCGGGATGAGGGCCGAGTTTTCGATGAGGTGAGCGGAGACGCTGCCCATGAAAAGCTTCTGCAGGCCGCCGATCCCCCGCCGGCCGATCAAGATGGCATCGTAGAGGCTGCTCTGGGCGACGTCAAGGATATCCTTGGCCACCCCCTGGTGGCGCGCCTGGGCCATGATCTCGACCGAGCCCTCGGCCACCCCCGTGCGCAGCATCGCCTCCTTCAGGCCCGCAAGCAGCCCGTCGGAGGCCTCGGCGTTGCGGGCCACGATCTTCTTCAGCTCGACCCGGGCCTGGGCATCGCGCTTGGCCTCGTCCAGCAGGAACTGGGAGATCGGCGGGTGGACGTGGAACAGGGTGAAGCCGAGCTCCGGGATGAGCGCGTGCATGCGGGCAGCATAGTCGACGGCGGCGCGCGACTGGGGGGAGCGGTCGACCGCGACCAGGATCTTCTTCTGCATCGGGGTTGCCTCTACCATCGATAGGGCCCTTTATTTCGGCCTGCAGATATGGTAAGCGGTGGGGTATCACAAACCGCTGCAATTAACAAGCAGGCGGTCAAGCGCCGGCGGCAGCCGCCCGTAGAGAGCCGCGCCCCCCTGCATGGATCCGTACCTATTGAAACCGCAAACGGTCTATTTTTTCGGAACCTGCCTGATCGAATCCTTTTTCCCCGAGGCCGGAATGGCCGCCATCCGGCTCATCGAGCGCGAAGGGGTGCGGGTCCGGTTTCCGGCCGGGCAGTCCTGCTGCGGTCAGCCGGCCTACAATTCGGGCTATCCCGAGGAGGCCCGGGCGGTGGCCCGCCAGCAGATCCGGGCGTTCGGGGATGACGATCTGCCGGTCGTCGTGCCCTCGGGCTCCTGCGCCGGCATGATGAAGCACCACTACCCGGCGCTCTTTGCGGGCCACCCGGAAGAGGCCCGGGCGCAGCACTTCGCCACGCGGGTGGTCGAGTGGTCCGAGTTCATGGCCGACCGGCTGGGTGTGCGGCTCGAGGACCACGGCGCCCCCCTCGCCGTGACCTGGCACAGCTCCTGCCACGCCCTGCGGGAGATGCGGGTCATCGCCCACTCCAAGCAGCTGATCCGGCAGCTCGCCCGGGTCGAGCTGGTCGAGCTCGCGCGCGAGCGCGAGTGCTGCGGGTTCGGAGGCACCTTCGCCGTCAAGCACCCCGCGATTTCAGGGGCCATGGTGAACGACAAGGTCGATGACATCCTCGCGACCGGGGCCGCGCGGGTCCTTGCCGGAGACTGCGGCTGCCTGCTCAATATCACCGGCGCCATCGCCCACCGCGGGCTTGCCATCCGGGGCCAGCACCTGGCGGAGTTCATCTGGGAGCGGACCCATGCGACCTGAAGAGTTCGATCGCAATGCCGAGGCCGCTCTGGCCGATCCCCAGCTGCGCCGCAATTTCGCCTTCGCCATGGGCAGCTTCATCACCAAGCGCCAGGCCGTCTTCAGCGACCCCGCCGAGACCGAGCGGCTGCGCAGCCTCGGCCAATCCATCAAGCGCCGCGTGCTGAGCCGTCTGCCCGAGCTCCTGGAGGAGCTGGAGCGCAACTGCCGGAAAAACGGGATCGTGGTGCACTGGGCCGAAACCCCGGCCGTGGCGAACCGCTGCGTGCTCGACATCATCGAACGCCACGCGGCAACGCGGGTGGTCAAGGGCAAGTCCATGGTCTCCGAGGAGATGCACCTCAACGCCTTTCTCGAGACGCACGGGATCGAGGTGGTGGAGACCGACTTGGGGGAGTTCATCATCCAGCTGAACGGGGAGACCCCCTCCCACATCATCGTCCCGGCCATCCATAAGAACAAGCAGCAGATCTCCAGGATTTTTCACGAAAAAATACCCGGCGCCCCGTATACCGAAGAGGTGACCGAGCTGAACGCCATCGCCCGGCGCACCCTGCGCCGCAAGTTCGCCGAGGCGGCGGTGGGCGTGAGCGGGGTCAACTTCGCCGTGGCCGAGACCGGCACCCTCTGCCTGGTGGAGAACGAGGGCAACGGCCGCATGTGCACGACCCTGCCGCCGGTACACATCGCGGTCATGGGAATCGAGAAGGTGCTCGAAAAGATGGAGGACCTGCCGCCCCTGCTGCGGCTTCTGACCGGATCGGCCACCGGCCAGCTCATCACCACCTACGTCAACCTGATCAGCTCCCCCCGGCGTCCCGGTGAAAAAGACGGCCCGAACGAGGTCCACCTGATCCTGCTGGACAACAGCCGTTCGCGGATCTACGCCGACCCCGAGCTGCGCCAGACCCTGCAGTGCGTGCGCTGCGGCACCTGCCTCAACCACTGCCCGGTCTACACCCGGATCGGCGGCCATGCCTACGGCTTCGTCTACCCGGGGCCGATCGGCAAGA
>JBFYWT010000092.1:0-2579 GCA_041310895.1 Desulfobacteraceae bacterium
CCTTGCCGATCCGCGTCATGAGCTCCCCTTTGCTGCCGGCGAGACCGACATACATCAAATCGGGGTCCATGCCGACGATCGCCTCGGCGATGGGCCGGGCCGTGTGTTCATCCTCGACCGCCGTGAGATAGAGGTTGCCGTGGGGTTTGACATGGCGCAGCTTGACCCCGTGCACTTCACAGAACCCTCTCAAGGCGCCTGTTTGGTATATGATGTAATTTTTTATTTCCTCGGGCGAGCAGTTCATGTTCCGGCGCCCGAAGCCCAAAAGATCGGGGTAGCTGGGATGGGCCCCCACGCCGACCCCGTGCGCCTTCGCCATCCGCACGGTCCGGTCCATGACCAGCGGGTCACCGGCATGCCAGCCGCAGGCGATGTTGGCCGAGGTGATATAACGGATGACCTCCTCATCGAGGCCCAGTTTGTAGACCCCGAAGCTCTCCCCCATGTCGCAGTTGAGATCGACTCGCATGTGCATGCCTCTCCTCGTCCTCACGGACGCCTGCGGCGAACCCGTCGCCAGCCGACGCCCAGGTTACTGCAACTAGTTCGAAAAATAGAAAAATGCTCGATATTCGCAGATGTGTCAAGAGTTATTTAAAGTGCACGGCCTGTTCGTTTCAGGCTCAACGGCCGCATCGAGCCCCTCGCAGACAGCCTCAAAGATCGACCGTGGCTGGTGTACATCCCCGATGACGATAGAAGTCTATCGGGAAGGGCTCGGCATGTGATTGTTCTCCGATCCGTGGCGCTTGCCGCTATAGCACGCACACCTCGTCCGGGAAGCTCCCGAGCCGCTCCAGGCCGCCGGCGGTGACGAGGTGGGTGTTTTCGATCCCGACCGCGCCCTTGCCGGGGAAGATCAGCTTGGGCTCGAGGGCGATCACCATGCCCGCTTGCAACGCGAGCGTCTGGCCGGCGTTCAGAAACGGAAATTCGTCCAGCTCGAGCCCCACCCCGTGGCCGACGAAGCGGATCCGCTCCTCGCCCACCCCCATGAAATAGGGGCCGTAACCGGCCGCCGCGGTCTGTTCCAGGGCGAAATCATACACCGCCCCGGAGGCCGTGCCGGGTCTGGCCATCGCCATGATCCGTTCCTGAAGCGCAATCATGGCGGCATGGGCCTGCGCCAGGTCCTCGGGCAGCGGGCCGATGGAAAAGATGCGGGCGTGGTCGGAGATGTAGCCGCGGTAGGCGAAGACATAGTCCACCAGGACCGGCTCGCGGCGGCGGATCGGCCGGAACCCGGAGCCCTGGGCCACGGCCGGGCTCACCCCGCTGCCGCCGGTCGGGGAGGCGAGGTAGCTCGACACCCCGCCCGAAGGTCCGGCCAGGAGGTGCCCGTAGAAGAGTTCACTGCCCCACAGGCGCATGCGCACGATCCCCTGGTGCCCCATGCGGCGCGCTTCGGCCTCGACCCGGCCGGCGAGCTCGATTTCCGTCATCCCTTCGCGCAATAGCTCCGGGACGACCGCGGCCACCTGGTCCGAGTAGCGCGCCGCCTCGCGTATGAGCCCGATCTCATAGGGAGATTTGACCGCGCGTTGCAGGCGGATCTCGCCGGAGACGTCGATCGGCTCGGCGCCCTCGAAGATGCCGGCGAGCAGAAAATAGAGGTTGACCGGAAGCACATCGAGCTCGAGCCCCAGTCGCTGCGGCCGGGGGAGTCCCATCTGCGCGAGAATTTCGGGGATCTTCTTAGGGCTCGCCAGGCGCACGATCCGGGAGAGGGGGGATTCGGCCCGGGCCCGCTTGAAGACCTTGTTCACCATCAGGAGCGCCTCGCCCTCGGCCGGCACGTAGAGGTGGGCCTGCTGGATGGTCCCGCTGTAGTAGTAGAGATCCGCCTTCTGGAGGATCAGGGCCGCGTCGAGCCCGCGGTTGCGCAGGGCGGACTGCAGGCCGCCGATGCGGGCGGCGATTTCGGTCTCCGGGGTGTTTAACAGGCGATCGTACATAGGAGGCTTTCCCTGGATACGAGTTCCGGATTCAACGGTTATTAATCGTCTCGAAATCGAATTGACATGGTTTGTAAAATCTCCCCTGGCCCCTCTTTGCCAAAGAGGAGTTTCCCCTCCCTTTGAAGAAGGGAGGCCGGGAGGGATTTATCCTTTGGCAAAGGGAGGATTGGAGGGATTTTCAGGCAACGTCCTGACAGTTATGAGACCCTTAATGAGGAGGCCTGAGCCGGGGCTGAACCCCGTCTCGATATCCCCTGAATCCTGCTCCTTCTGCTGACCGTCGTTATCACCGGCCTGCCTGTGCCGCCCTCCAGCAGCGCACCCGGTGATCCTCCCCGACCCGGACCCATTCGCCGTCGAAGCGCTCGCAGCGCTCGTCCGCCTCCGGGCAGCGCGGCTGGAAGGGGCAGCCCTCCGGGGGGGCGGCGGGCGCTTCGGGAAGTTCCCGCAAGGCGTCGGCGGCCCCCCGGGGGGCGTCGATATCCGGCACCGCCGCGAGCAGCGCGTGGGTGTAGGGGTGGAGCGGGCGCTCGAAGAGCTTCTCGGCCGGCGCCTCCTCCACGATCCTCCCCCGGTACATCACCGCCACGCGGTGGCAGAGGTAGCCGACCACGTTCA
>JBFYWT010000101.1:0-5552 GCA_041310895.1 Desulfobacteraceae bacterium
CGCTCTTCTGCGGCTCCTGCCACGTCATGGAATCCCAGTTCGAGGCCTGGTTCAACGTCGGCGCCCACCGCACGATCCGCTGCGTCGACTGCCACCTGCCGCATGAAAATCTCCCGGCCTATTACGTCTGGAAATCCATCGACGGGATGAAGGACGTCATCGTTTTCTACTCCGGCCGCACCCCGGAGACCATCACCCTGTCCGAGCGCGGCCGCCGGTTCGTGCAGGCCAACTGCATCCGCTGCCACGGCGAGCGCGTGGCGATGATCAACCAGGAGCGCGACTGCTGGGACTGCCACCGGTTTCTGCAGCACAGCCTGGCCGGCGTGCGCTTGACCAACTAGGGCGGGTTTCATATTCCGACACAACGGGTGAATTCAACCGCAAGGAAGAGGAGGGGGAGATGTCACAGCGTGTGCAGCACACTCTGGCGGTTTGCCTGTGCCTGAGCCTGGCAGTGTTCCTCGCCGGGTGCGAGCCGACCAAACCCCAGCCGCGGCAGGTGGTCACGATCCCCGACGGGGAGATCGACCCGACCCTCTGGGGCCGGGCCTTCCCCGAGGAGTTCGAGCTCTGGAAAAAGACCGAGGAGCCCGTCTCCGCCCGGCGGAGCAAATACAAGACCGGTATGGACAGCGGCCCGGTGACGATGGACAAGCTCTCCCACTTCCCCTACATGGCGCTGCTCTTCAACGGCTGGGGGTTCGGGGTCGAGTACAACGAGCCCCGCGGGCACGCCTACATGGTGCGCGACCAGCTCGAGATCGACTCATCGCGCCTCGGCGCCGGCGGGGTCTGCCTGAGCTGCAAAAGCCCCTATGCACCGAAGCTGCACCAGGAGATGGGGGTGGACTACTTCCGCAAGCCCTTTAAAGAGGTGCTCAGCCGGATTCCGGAGGCGAATCGCGACCTGGGGGTCGCCTGCATCGACTGCCACGACAACAAGGACATGAGCCTCCGGATCTCCCGCGGGTTCACCCTGGTCGAAGCCTTCAAGTCGATGGGGGTCGACCCCGCCAAGTTGACCCGCCAGGAGATGCGCTCGGCCGTCTGCGCCCAGTGCCACGTCACCTACAACATCCCCAAGGACAAGGAGGGCAGGTCGGTCGGCCTCTACTTCCCCTGGCAGAAATCGCAGTTCGGCGCCATCACGATCGAGAACATCATCGCCCAGATCCGAAGCGACGAGACGGTGAAGGAGTGGAAGCAGGCGGTGACCGGCTTCAAGATGGCCTTCCTCCGCCACCCGGAGTACGAGTTCTGGACCAACAACAGCACCCACTTCAAGGCGGGCGCCTCGTGTGCGGACTGCCACATGCCCTACACGATCGCCGGGGTCCACAAGGTCTCCGATCACCGCGTGATGAGCCCGGTTCAGGCCGACATGAAGGCCTGCAAGCAGTGCCACGCCCAGAGCCCGCAATGGCTGCAGGACCGGGTCTTTTCGATCCAGGACCGGACGGTGTCGATCATGATCCGGGCCGGCTACCAGTGCGCCACGGTGGCCAAGCTCTTCGAGATGGCCCACAAGGCCCAGGCGGAGGGCAAGGTGATCGATCAGGCACTCTACGAAAAGGCCAAGGAATTCTACGAGGAGGCCTTCTACCGCACGGTGTTCATGGGGGCCGAGAATTCGGTCGGTTTCCACAACCCGGCCGAGGGCCTGCGCATCCTGGGGGATTCGGTCGCCTTCGGGACGCGGGCCGAGGCCTACCTGCGCCAGGCCTTGACCCAGGCCGGAGTCCATGTGCCCGTGAAGGTGGATCTGGAGATCCTGAAATACGTGGATCAGCGCGGACCGGACGGCAAGCTCCGGTTCAACCCCGCGCTCGAGTTCAAGGACCCCTACGGCCTGCAGGAGAGGTTTTTCTGAACGAGATGCCGCGTTGAAAATCATCTCTTGCGTTTCTCCCGTGCGAATCGAAACGGATGGGGCGTGGGCGCGGCCCAAAAAAAGGTGCCTGCATACAAGCCGGTCGGGGGATGAAAGCGAAAATCGGGCGCCCCGCCCGTGGGTTCCGGCAGGGGGAGATTGACGGACCTGGCGGAATCCGTTAGACCATCCGTCACCCATGCGCACCTCCCTTTTTACCACTATCTACGGCCGCGTCCTCGGGCTGCTGCGGCCGGTCAAGGGGCTGGCCATCACCCTGGCCTTGGCCAACCTGGCCCTCGCCGCCGTGCCGTTCCTCGACCCCATTCTCTTCGGCAAGGCGATCGATCTTCTCACCCATGCCGCTGCGCGCGGGGTCGAGGCGACCTTCCACGACGGGGTGCGGATCTTCGGGCTCTGGGCGGCGGTGGGGGTGGGCGGTATCGGCGCGCGCATCCTCGTCTCCCTGCACGCCGACCGGCTGGCCCATCGCCAGCGGCTGAACGTCACGGCCGCTTTCTGCGAGCATGTCCTGCAGCTGCACCTGGCTTACCACCGCCGCTCGCACTCCGGCCGCCTGCTCAAGATCATGCTCCAGGGGGGCGACCAGCTCTTCGGGCTCTGGCTGGCGATGTTCCGCGATCACCTCTCCACCCTGGTGGCGCTCGGGGTGCTCCTGCCGCTGACGCTTTTCCTCAACCGGCCGCTCGCCCTGTTGATGATCGTTCTCGTGGCGGCCTCGGCGCTCCTCACCGGCTTCGTCACCCGCCGCACCTTGAGCGCCCAGGGCGAGGTGGAGGCTTACCGCACGGCGCTGGCCGAACGGGCGGGGGATGCCATCGGCAACGTGGCGCTGGTGCAGAGCTTCGTGCGGCTATCGGCCGAGATGCGGATGATGCGCGAGGTGATCGAGCGCCTGCTGTCGGCCCAGTTTCCGGTTCTCAACTGGTGGGCCGTCGTGAGCGTCCTGCAGGGAGCGGCGGCGACCGTGACGGTCATCAGCATCTTCGCCCTGGGGGCATGGCTGAACTTGAAGGGCGAGGCGACTGTGGGCGAGATCGTGGCCTTCATGGGGTTTGCCACCCATCTCATCGGGCGCATGGACCAAGTGGTCGGCTTCGTGAACTGGCTTTTCATGGACATCCACAATCTGCGGGAGTTCTTCGAGGTGCTGGACACACCCTCGGCGGTGGCCGACCGGGCCGGCGCGAAGACGATGGAAAATGTCCAGGGCCGGGTCGAGTTCGACCGCGTGAGCTTCAGTTACGAGCTGCCGCGCAAGGCGTTGGACGAAGTAAGCTTTGCGGTCGCACCGGGGCAGACCGTGGCTCTCGTGGGGGAGACCGGCGCCGGCAAAAGCACGGCCATGGGCCTGCTGCACCGGCAGGACGACCCCCAGGAGGGGACGATCCGCATCGACGGCGTCGACATCCGGGAGGTGACGCTTGACTCCCTGCGCGCGCAGATCGGTGTGGTGTTTCAGGAGAGCCTGCTTTTTTTCCGAAGCATCGCCGACAACCTGAGGGTCGGAAAGCCCGATGCCGCCGACGCCGAGCTCGAGGCGGCGGCGCGGCTGGGCTGCGCCCACGAGTTCATCCTGCGGCAGCCCCGCGGCTACCAGACCCGGATCGGCGAGCGCGGCTCCAACCTGAGCGGCGGAGAGCGCCAGCGGCTCGCGATCGCGCGGGTGCTGTTGAAAAACCCGCCGCTCCTCATATTAGACGAGGCGACGAGCGCGCTCGACGCCGCCACCGAAGCCCAGGTGCAGCAGGCCCTCGCCAATCTGAAACAGGGGCGCACCACCTTCATCATCGCGCACCGGCTGGCCACCGTCCGGGACGCGGACCTGATCCTGGTGTTCCAGGAGGGGCGGATCATCGAGCGGGGGGGGTTCCAGGAGCTGGTGCGGCAGGGCGGCTATTTCGCCCGGCTGGTGGCGGCGCAGTTCCAGAATCCCGCGGCGGGCGAAGCGGCCGCCGCACGAAACGAGACCGCGGCCCACTCCCCGGCCGGTACGGTATGAACCGGGCCTGTTGCCGTTGAAATCAACAAGCGGCAGCGCCCTGGCGCTGCCGCTTGTTTTGAATGGCCGTGAATAAAATAATACTGCCGCCCGCGTGAGCGGGCGGCAGTATTATTTTACGCGCTCGGCCTTTAGGATCATGACGGTCTCGACCGGAACGTCCTGGTGGCCGCCGCTGCGGCCGGTCTTGACCTTCGTGATGGCGTCCACGACCTCCATGCCCTCCGTCACCTTGCCGAAGACGGCATAGCCCCAGCCCTGAGGGGTCTTGTTCTTGTGGTCGAGGAAGTCGTTGTCGACCGTGTTAATGAAAAACTGGGCCGTGGCGCTGTCCACCACCTGCGTGCGGGCCATCGCGATCGTGCCGCGCAGGTTTTTGAGGCCGTTGTCCGCCTCGTTCTTGATCGGGGCCCGGGTGGGCTTATCCTTCATGGCGGCGCTCATGCCGCCGCCCTGGATCATGAAGTTGGGGATGACGCGGTGAAAGATGGTGTTGTCGTAGTGGCCGGCATCCACGTACCCTAGAAAGTTTTTGACCGCCTTCGGGGCCTTGTCCGGGTAGAGCTCGATCACGATCCGGCCCTTGTCGGTCTCCATGGCCACTTTGGGTGTTTCGCCGGCTGCCGCCGGTGTGACGGCGGTCAGGACACTCAACGCTGAAATCCATGCAAATTTCATTGGGTCGTCTCCCTTCTGAAAGTGGGCGGTCCGGCAACCAAACACGGATCGACCGCCCGAGTCAACACATTTTCCGCGTGGCGCCTTTTCGCAGTTTCTGCACGCTCAGGGCCACGAATGTCAAGGCCAGGAGGGGCAGGACAAAGTAACCCATGGTGGCGCTGAAAACGGGCAGGGCGTCGTGTTCGGTCGCCTGCATGAGCAGATAGGCGGTGTAGGCGCCATACGCCGCGACGAAGACCCACCCCTCCCAGCGTGCGATGCAGTATCCCGTGAAAAAGACCGGGAGGCAGGCGATCGCGGCCGCGATCATCACGGCCATGTCGAAGTTCAGCAGCGAGGGGGCGATGGTGAGCCCGCCGGGGCTGACCACCGCGCTGATGCCGATGATCCCCAGGATGTTGAAGATGTTGCTCCCGACGGCGTTGCCGATAGCGATGTCGGGCTCTTTGCGGAACGCGGCGACGACCGAGGTGGCGACCTCCGGCAGCGAGGTGCCCACAGCGACCACCGTGAGGCCGATCACGATATCGCTCACGCCCACGGACCGAGCCAGGAGGACGGCGCCGTCCACCAGCCAACGCGAGCCCACCACCAGCATGGCAAGGCCGGCGGCTGCGAGCAGTGCCTGCCGGGCGACACGACCGGCTTTTCCCGTTGCGGCCGGCGAGGCCGGCAGGGCCAAAACGGATGCGGCGCCGGTTTCCACCCCTTCCCGGCGCCCGATGCGAAGTGACCATCCCGTGTACGCGACGAGCCCGGACAAGAGCACGGCGCCGCTGCCTGCGCCCAAGCGGCCGTCGAGCGCCATCAGCATCAACAGAAGCGACACCCCGATCATGATCGGAACATCCAGCCGCACCAATTGCCGGCGGACCCCGAGGGGCAGGATTGCCGCACAGATTCCCAAAATGAAAAGCACATTGAAAATGTTGCTTCCGACCACGTTGGAAACGGCGATCTCACTGTTGCCGTCCA
>JBFYWT010000112.1:0-4369 GCA_041310895.1 Desulfobacteraceae bacterium
AGCCCAGGAGGCAGTAGAAGAGGTTGATGGGCTGGATCGCGACCGCGAAGCCCTGGATCAGCTGAGAAAATAGGTCCATATCCGCCCCTGCGGCAACCGCACTCCCAGAAGGACCACAAACAGAACGTGCGTGAACGCCAGGGTCAGCGCCGAGGCGATGATCACCCGGCGCCACCCCAGCGGCTCCACGCAGCGGAACAGAAATAGCAGAAGCAGAAAGGTGGCCGGCAGAAAGCCGATGATGTCCCAGAGCAGCACGCCGGCGAACAGAAACAGGATGGCCACGAAGATCTTGATCAGGTCGGCGCCCCGAAACCCTTTGCCGGCCCCCTCCCCCGGCCCCGCCAGCACGACCTGGACCAGGGCGATGAGGCCCAGCACCGCGAGGGCGGCGGCGGCCAGGAACGGCACGAAGCCCGGCCCCGGGCGGGCAAACCCGCCGAAGCCGAGCCGCCAGGCCTCGATCAGGACCGCCCCGGCGAAGAGGAGTGAGATCGCATAGGCGATGATATAGGTTTTTTTCATCTACTTCTTGATGAAGTTTTGAACCTGGATGCCGGCCTCCGTGTAGGCCTCGGCCCAGAATTTGGCGAAGCCCGCCGTGTTCTGGTACATCACCGGCATTTCATAGCGGCCCATGGCGTTCAGGAAGGCGGGGTCGCTCAGGGCTTTGTGGAAGGCATCGTGCAGGATCTTGACGCGGTCGGCCGGCAGGCCCTTGGGCCCCACGATGCCGATCGGCGAGTTGTGAACCACCTTGAAGCCGGATTCCTTGACCGTGGGGACATCCGGGTATTTCTTGACGCGGGTTTCGCCGTAGGTGGCGATGAGCTTCAGCTGGCCGGCGTCCACGAGCGGAATCCAGCCCGAGGTGGTCGAGATGAAGTCCACATGCCCGCCCAACAGTCCGGCCGAGGATTCCTGGTCGCCTTTGGAGGGCAGATGATTGAATTTCACCCCGGCGTTGGAGGCCATCTCCTCGGCGGCGATGTGGCCGCCCGTACCGATGCCGGAGGCCATGTATGCCAGCTCGCCGGGCTTGGCCTTGGCTTGATCCACTAGATCCTGAAGGGTCTTGATCTTGGAATCAGGGCGGACCAGAATCCCGTAAAGGTAGCCGCCGACCCGGATGATGGGGGTGAGATCGTTTACAGTGTCGAAGGAGAGCTTGTTGATATGAGCGGCCCGGTGCAGGCTTGTGACGACCACCGAGAGCAGGTAGCCGTCGGGTTCCTTGCCGACGATGGAGCCCGTTCCCACGGCTCCGCCGCCGCCGCCCTTGTTCTCCACCATCACCGGTTGGCCGAGGATCTTCCCGGCCGCTTCCGCCAGGGGCCGGATGACCACGTCGGTGGAGCCTCCCGCGGGATAGGGGACGATCAGGGTGATGGGTTTGGAGGGGAAGTCGGCGGCGGCGACGCCGGCCGCGGACGCTGCCAGGAAGACGAGGGCGAGGATGAGCCTAACAGTTCGAGACGATTTCATTTTGAGCACCTCCTGCGGGATTTTTAATATTGAGTAGAAGATATTGTTTTTATTGTCAAGACACCTATAATGACAGGACTTATCCCTCTGCGGCCAAAAAAAGGCTCGGCAACCCGAACGATTTCTCGCAGGCGGTGCAACGGAGGTTACATTGGATTTCAATCCCATAGCCGATTCAGACATCAAGTCGCTTGCCGCGCTCGTGGCGGCCGACCGGTTTTCCACCGGGGCGTCCATCCTCGACCTTCACGCCCGGGACCAGTCGGCCCACCCCGCCTGCCGGCCCGAGGCGGTGGTCTGGCCCGCGAGCGCAGCCGAGGTGGCGGCTATTCTGAAATACGCGAACGAACGGCGCATACCGATCACGGGCTGGGGGGCAGGCTCGAGCCTTGAAGGCAACCCCATCCCGGTCTGCCGGGGAATCGTGCTCGACTTCAGCCGCATGAACCGGATCCTCGCCATCCATGAGGAGGATTTCCAGGCCGACGTCGAGCCGGGGGTCGTCTACCAGGATTTGAACGAAAAACTCAGGCACACCGGGCTCTTCTTCCCGCCGGACCCGGGTGCGCGGGCGACCCTGGGCGGCATGATCGCCAACAACGCGAGCGGCACCCGCACGGTGCTCTACGGCTCGACCCGGGACTACGTCATGCGCCTGGTGGTGGCCCTGGCGAACGGGGAGCTGATCGAGCTCGGCACCCGGGCCAGCAAGAGCTCTTCGGGCTACAGCCTGATCAACCTCTTCATCGGCTCGGAGGGAACGCTCGGCATCGTGGTCGAAGCAACCCTGCGGCTCGCGGGGTTCCCGGTGGAGTATTCCGCCGCCGTGGCGACCTTCCCCTCTGTGCCGGCAGCGGCCCGCGCGGTCTACGATCTCAAGCGCTCGGGGCTGAACCCGGCGGCCCTCGAGCTGCTGGGGCCGGAATGCATCGCCCTCATGAACAAGGAGGAGCAACTCGGGCTCGATCCGGCGCCGACCCTCTTCATCGAGTTCCACGGGCCGACGATGAGCCGGCTGGCCGAGGTCCTGGAGGCCGCCCGGGAGATCTGCGAAGGGGGAGGCTGCCAGGGATTCCGCCCGGGGCTCGGCCGCGCCGAACGCGACCGGATCTTCAAGGCGCGCCATGCGCTGGGCGAGATGATCCAGCACAACCACCCGGAGCACCGCATCCTGATCATGGACGTGGCCGTGCCCATCACCGCCTACGCCGAGCTATTGGAGGCCATGCAGGCCGAGGTCACGGCCCACCGCCTGATCGCCTATACCCTGAGCCACGCCGGCAACGGGAACGTGCATCTCAATATCGCCGGCCGCAAGGACGATCCCGCCGAGTGGGCCTTGCTGCAGCAGGTCTCCGAGCGGCTGGTGCTGAAGGCGATCGCCCTCGGCGGCACCGCCACCGGCGAGCACGGCGTGGGGATGGGCAAGCGCAAGTACATGACGGCCCAGCACGGGGCGAGCCTCGCGTGGATGCGGCGGGTCAAGGCGCTCTTCGACCCGCACGGGATCCTCAACCCAGGGAAGATTTTCCCCGAAGAGGGTCCCGCCGGGCAATAAATCCTAACAGGTTGCTGAAAAACAAGCGTCAGGCTGTCAGCCAAGGCGTGCGGCGATTTGGAAAGAGCAGTCCCGTCATGGCGGGACCGGATCACCCCCTGAGGCGCCGTTTTTCAACAACCTGCTAAAACCCGTAGCCAAGGGAGAGGATGTAGCGGTAGTCGGATTTATCGGTATCCTCGGACGGCTGGTTATCCCAGTCCCACTCGAAGCCCGCGTTCAACGAGAAGCTGTCCCGGATGGGGAAGCGCAGCCCGGTGCGGGTGAACATGAACACGTCGCTCGTATCGGAAGCGCTGACAAAGCCCTCGTTCATGAAATAATACTGACAGAGCTTTTCAAAGAAAAAGCGGTCGAACCGGACCGCCCAGCGGCCGGATACCGAATCCTCGCTGCCCCCGCTGTCGAAGTTCGTGTAGACATAGCTCGGGCCGGCCTCGACCGCGAGGTTCATCAGCTCTTCCTCGAAGAACTGATAGCCCAGGCCCGGGCCGATCGTCGCCCGCAGGCTGATATCCTTGAACTCGTCTTTTTCGGCGAGACCGCTGGTGTACCAGTAGAGCTTCGGCGTCAGAAAGTAATCGTGCTTCAGCCGCCCCAGCATGTTTTCCTCGGTCTTGCGGTTGTCCTTGGAGGCGCGGTTGTAGGCGGCGCCCGTGCTCACCCGGTGGTTCAGGCTGCGGGCGGTCAATTCGGCATCCGCGTGGGCCGTTTCCGTGTCCGTGTTGCCGCTGGCCTTGTTGAGGCCCACGTTGATGCGGCCGTTGAATCGCACCGCCGGCTCGACCGGCGGGTTGATTGCCGTCACCTGGGTGAGGTCGAGCGGTGCGGCCGTAGTGGATGTCAACCAGAGCTCCAGGCGGCCCGACGCCGCGTCCGGGGCCGCCGTGCCTTTCACGCTCGTGCCGTCGGTCAGGACCACCTCGATCGCACTCTCCGTCTGAATCCGTTCGACCTAGCCCCAGTCGATCGAGAGCCGTCCGGCGAAATCGGTCTCCAGCACCAGCTTCCCTTCGCTCAGGCTGATGAGCGTGCCCGACAGGCGGTTTCCGTTTTTCAGGTGCACCTCATCGGCCGCAGCGCCTGCCGCCAGAAGCAGGCACGCCAGTATGGCAGTACCCCATTCTTTCGCCCACGTTCCCATGTGACTTCCTTTCGCATGCCAAACGGAATTTGAGATGCTTCTAATAATCATATATGAAGCGATAGGGAAGGACTTTTTGCGGATGCCGATTCCGGCGAATCGCGAAGGAGGAGTGCATGACACACGCGTTGCTGCGGAACCTCACGGCGACAACCCCCCGCATGGTGCGGGGGGAGGGTATA
>JBFYWT010000118.1:0-15457 GCA_041310895.1 Desulfobacteraceae bacterium
GGCCATTTCCGGAGAACAAGCAAAATGCATACCGTCCTGTCCTCCAATTCCCATCGGGGGCAAGCCAACGGAAAAGCCCTCCTTATCGGCAGCGCGGGCCCAGATGCTTCCATCTGCGTCATTTTTCTGACCCGAGGGAGGAAAATCCCCGACTGGCCCGCCGATCGATGCAGATCCCTCGCCCTCGCGGTCATGGCCTCGCCGGATCATGAAAAAACGGCCGCTTCTGCGGCGCCGTGTCGGGCTGTCGGAGGGATCGACACGCGTCGCGCAGGAATATGGCATGTTGATTGCTTCCCCTTTCACTCGGTCCGCCACCCCTGAAAAGAGCCGTGGAGCAGATGAGATGATGCACGCCAGCGAGTTTTCAGCCTCCGAACCGGGAGCGAGGGCGGCGGCTTCCCGCAGCTTTGTCATCCCCGTGTTGGATTTTTCACCGCACAGCCCCTACAACATCCGCTCGCTTCTGGACGACCTGCAGGCGGTGCCCGGCGAGGTGATCTGTGTTTTCAACTCGCGGGAGGTGTTCGAGGCAATGCAGCACCACCCGCGCATCGACAAGTTCTGTTTCAACAAGCTCAACGCCGGCGTCAGCCGCTCGTGGAACATCGGGATCAATCTCGCCGAAGGCCGTGCCGTCTTCATCCTGAACGCCGATCTGCACGTCACCCTGGCGGCCATCGATCAACTGGAGCGCTATCTGTTCCGCCTGCCCAATGCGGTCATCGTGGGGCCGCAAGGCTCGCACCTCGATTTCCGCCGGCTGAAGGTGCTGCGCTATTTCGATAAAGGCACCTTCCACGAACCGGTGCGCACCCATGACGTGTCGGGTTTTTTCTTCGCCATCGATCGGAAGAAGTTCCTCCGGCACCGCCTGCAGTTCGACGTCCAGTACAGCCCGTGTTTCATGGAGGAGTGGGACATGGGGCTGCAGGTCATCCAGGCGGAGCTGGCCTGCTACGCGGTTCCGGTGGCGGGGTTCGACCATCACTGGGGGGTTTCCGGTGCCCGTGAGAACATTCCGATTTTCTATTTCGGCCGCCGCGTGCAGCGCAACGAAGTGCTGGCCGCCAACCGAAAACAGTTTCTGGAGAAGTGGTTTCCTGCGGCGGATCCGGCGGCAGCATGAAGATCCTCTTTCTGACCCATCCTTACCCCAACTACCTCCCCGATCTCCTGCTGCACGGGCTGCGCAAGCTGCTGGGGCCGGCCGTGGTGGAGTATCCCCGCAAGGAGTGCCTGTACGAGGGGGTTCTGGGGCTGGGGGTCTGCCCTCCCAACCAGCTGTGCCCGGGATGGTTTCCCCCGGACGGCGATGCCGTCGACCGCTCCGACATCCCCGGCAAGATCGCCGGCGGCTTTTTCGACACCCTGGTGGCCGACGTGCGTGCCCTCCGGCATTGGCTGCCGGTGGTGGAAAAATGCGGCGCGCCGCTCGCCGTTCTCGACGGCGAGGACCGGCCGGTTCCGATCCGGCCGGGACCCTACGTGGTCTTCCGGCGCGAGACCGAAGGGACGGACTACAGCATCCCCCTGCCCATGGCCCTGCCGGAGGAGGTTTTCAACTGGATCGTCTCCTACGACGATCAGCCGAAGCGCTATTCCATCGGCTTTCTGGGCAGCACGCACGACGGGGTGCGCCGGCGGTTCATCGCGCAGCTGGCGGCCTGCTACCCGGACGCGCTCTTCAGCGCCTCGGTGGTCCCCTCCGAGGAGAATCCTTTTCCGGAAGGGCGCTTCGGCCGGGACGACTACTACCGTGAGCTGCAAAAATGCCGCGTAGTGCTCTCCTTGGCCGGGGCCGGGAACGACACGTTTCGCTTCTGGGAAAATGCCGCCTGCAACGCCGTCCATGCCGCGCAAGAGCTGCCCCTTCAGCTACCGTTCGATTTCAGGCCCGATGAAACCATCATGAGATTTTCGAACTTCGAGCAGCTCCGCCGCAGGGTGGACCGTGTGCTGGAGGGTGCGCTATCAGCGCGGGACCTCATCGCCAACGGGCGGATGCATCTCATTCGCCACCATTTCACCACCTCCAGGGCCCGCTACCTGCTGGATGGGGTCAAACGAGCCTTCGGCCGGTAGACCTTTGATGCGTGTCGAGGCCCTGCTCCGTGCGGCGCACCCCTTTTCTTTACCACCGGCGTGGAAAGCGCCGCCGCGCGTAAAGGCGGCATTCAGAGGAGCTCTTGTAGTCACCGGCCGTTTCATAGCCCCGGGCACGTTGCAGGACCTGGCGCTGTTCCAATTCGGCCACGGCGGCCTCGTAGTCGAAAAATCGCCCGCCGTCCCCACCCGGCGGGTAGGCTTTTTTGGCCACGCACAGAAACGACCACTCCTTGAGCAGCGGCCCCAGGCGAAGGAGGCGTAGGCCGCCGATGAGCTTGACCGCTCGCGCCAGGCTGGCCTGGGTGAACACATGCTTGTGGGTCGGATCCAGCCGGATGGTGTCACACCGCTCATCATCGGGCACCACCATCCCGATCAGCCCCCCCGGCTTTAAAACTCGCTTCCATTCCTGGATGGCTTTGATGAAATCCTGGTAGTGTTCCAGATTGTGCCTCAGGACGACGTAGTCGAGCGTATCGTCCGCAAACATCGGCAGGTCCCCGGACGCGACCACGTCGGCAACCGAGCATCTTCCGCGGACACACCCGGCGGTCCCCTTCGCTCCGGGCGGGATGAGATCGATGCCGATCGCATCGGGGTGGGTCTTTCGGTTGCCGCAGCCGACGTCGATGCCTTTGCCGATGCAAATCGGATAGAGCGCCAACCGCTCGGGGTGGTCGTCGTCGCTCAAGAAACGGTTCACGACATCGCGGATGGCCGCGGTGTCGTGCATCCGGGAGGCCGCCCACCAATGGGTGTTGGCCCTGCCGACCACCCCCAGATGAAACAGCGCCGCTCCTAAAAACAACTGGAGATCCCAGCGCTCCTTCAGCGCGGCCGATGCCGTTTCGAGGGTCAAGGCCGCCTCCCCAAAGGCGCCGGCGTAAAGCATGCAGACCCCGGCCCGCAGGGTCGCCTCCCCCGCACTGTCGCCGCCCCCGTCAGCTGCGGCCAAAAACATCTCGACGGCCAGTGGGTGCTGGCCGTTGGCTGCCAGAGCGTTGGCATAGCGGTAACATGCGCCGGGGTCGTTCGCGGAGCCTTCGAACGCCTTCCGCGCCGCGGCGAGATCCGGGGGACGCCCGAAATCAAAGGGAAACGAGAACAGGGGGATAGGCATCGACTGGCCTCGCGCCGGGACTTGTCATGGGGCGCTGTTTTGCGGGCTGCATGCCGCCAGGGGAAAAGGTCCCGAACCGGTGAAGGCCACCAGGCCCGAACCGGAATAATGGCCCAGGTCGGTGAGGTCTTCCTTCGGCTCTGCAATGGCGTCCCAAAAGCGGATCATGGCGCTGTTGAGGTGGATGTCGTCGAGGAAAAGGAAACCCCGGTATCGGTTTTCTTTCAAAAAGTCATAGAACTGCCGCTCGAAGCCTCCGTCGTGGTCGGTGTCCAGCATGATCAAGGGCGCCTTCAGCAGCCGCGGGTCTTTCAGAACATTGCCGATGCGATACTCGATGCGGGAGAGCTGCTCGGCGCCGCGGAGCTGCTTGCCTTCGACGATGTCATAGGAGATCACGCGGTTCCTCGGGTTGAAGGAGAGCGCCAGGGCCGAGTACCCCTTGTTGGTACCGATGTCGAATATCAGCGAGTGGTCGAAGCATGTGCTGAGGTAGGCAATCAGCCGGTAGTGCTCCCTGAAATCGGTGTCGGTGAAATAGGTCAGATGCTCGCGGTTGGCGACATGACGCGAGAGCGGCTGCAGGTCAACGCGGCCCACCGTCTCGCGGCTGAGGTCGAACCGGCTCCTCAGCGGGCGGCTCCCGTTCCCGGCGGGGGCGCCTGCCTTCAAAAAAGAGTCCGCCTTGGCGGCGGCGTAGTCGCCGCGGTCGATCAAAAAGGCGCCGTAGGGCCCCCTATGGTAGTCGAAGAGCGCATAGCGGCGGGCGAACGGCCTGAACTCATCGAAGAACCACCATGACCGGCGCGTTTCCTGCGAGTTCCGACACACCACCGGCTCAGGCCAGGTTTTTCCGAGAGCGGTGAACACCGCCAGGTTTTTCGCGGCATGGGCAACGCATTCATCCAGGAAGGCAAGGGCCCTTTCCTTGGGGAGGTGCTCGAGGACGTCGTCCAGGATGATCATGTCGTAGGTGCCCAGGGTGTCCAGGATATTCTCGGCCGCGCCGACGTGGATCCGGTCGTAAACCGCGCGCTGGTGGTCCTGGATGTAATCGCCGCAAGCCTCGATACCTTCGATGCGGACGTTCCACTCCTCTCGCCGGTAGCGCCGGTTCAGTTGGACCTCCAGCAGGTCGCGGGCCACGAATCCCAGCTTGCGGCTTCCCAGGCCGATGTCCAGGATGGAACCCGGTCGCGACAGCATCAAGAACACGGTGAAGGTCTCGATATGGCCGTAGGGGCTGGTCAGCACGCAAGGCTCCTTTCCGGTGGTAGAAATGAAGTGGCGGGTTGTCGGCTCCCAACCCCAAGCAAAAATCATACCCCTGTGCCGGGCTCACGGAAAATGCCAGTCCGCCGTTCTCCTGGAGCCGTGTGGGCGCAGCGACGTCAATTGCCTGACGTCGCGGCGGCAGCCCGGGCGGCTGCCCGCTAGCACTCTTTTTGGCACTGAAATTGCATTTGAATTAAGCTTGGATTAAGCATCGACAGGACTCTGAAAGGGATCGCCTTTGAAGAGAAATCCGCCTCACCCCTCCGCGCAGGCGGAGCCCCTTTACCTGGGCCTGGTCCCGGGCGACAATTACGGGTGGGGCGTCTGCAGCCGTTACCTGATTGAGGAGCTTTCGAAGCGGGTTGCGTGCCGGGTGGTGAACGCCTCCGACGGCAGTGCTCAAAACGGGAACCTGGCGGGCAGGATCTTTCAGGCGCTGACCGGGGTCGACTTCTTCCCGATGTTCGAAAAGGCGCGCGGGCGCGAAAACTTCGGTTACACGTTTTTCGAAAACGAGCTCACCCGCCACTCCATTGAGAACGCCCAACGCTTCGACCTCGTGTTGGGGGGCTCGACCTGGTGCCGCGACCGCATGCGGGAGCGGGGGATCACGAACTGCGAGGTGCTGATCCAGGGCATCGACCCCGCGCTTTTTTCCCCGGTCGACGATGACAAGGACCCGGAGCGCTTCGTCCTCTTTTCCGGGGGCAAGTTCGAGCTGCGCAAAGGCCAGGACCTCGTGCTGAGGGCCGTGAAGATCCTGCAGGCGAAGTACCCGGACATCTGGCTCGTCAATTGCTGGTACAACATCTGGCCGGAGTCCATGCGCCTGATGAGTATCTCCCCGCATATCCGCTTTGAGATGCAGGCGGGATCCTGGCAGGAGCTGATGCAGCGCACCTACGCGCTGAACGGGCTCGACCCCGGCCGGATCGTCACTTGCGATCTCATGCCCGCCGCGCTTCAGCGCGAGCTTTACCGCAACACCGACATCGGCCTCTTCCCCAACCGCTGCGAGGGCGGCACCAACCTCGTACTGATGGAGTACATGGCCTGCGGCAAGCCGGTCATTGCCTCCTATGCCAGCGGCCACACGGACGTCGTAAACCCCGGCAACGCCCTGCTGCTCACGCACCTGCGCGAATGGGTGCTGGCGGGGCGCGGCCGCGTTCCGGTCGCGCGCTGGCAGGACCCCTCCGTGGAGGAGCTGGTGGCGCAGATCGAATTCGCCTACCACCACCGGCGTGAAATCAAGCGGATCGGGAAAAAGGCGGGCGAGGCGATGAAGGGGTTCACCTGGAAGCACACCGCCGAACGCCTGCTGTCGCTGATGGACCGTTTTTGAGGTCCGTGCGGAATCCCCGATAGCGGGAGCTGCGGGTCCCCCCGAGTCTCTCGCGCAGGGCTGCTGCCACTTGTCGAAATACCGGATCCCAGTCACCGGCCTGCTGTTGGCGGAAGAGCCGCATGGTGGGGTACCAGGGACTCTCCGCGCGGTTGAGCATCCAGCGCCAGTCCGGGATGAACGGCAGGAGCAGCCACACCGGCCGGGCCATGGCCCCGGCCAGGTGCGCGACGGCGGTATCGACGCAAATCACCAGGTCCAGGCAGGCGACCGCCGCGGCCGTGTCAGTAAAGTCCTGGAGCTCGGCATCCAGGTCCTCGATCGTGTCGTGAAGCCCGAGGTCGCGGATCTGCACCGCGGCCGGCCCCTTTTGAAGCGAATAGAACCGCACCCCGGGGATGCGCAAAAGCGGGATGAAACTCTGCAGGCGGCTGGAACGGTTCCGGTCGTTGTGGTGCTCGGGACGGCCGGCCCAGACGAGGCCCGCCCTGAGCCCCGGGCCCTGCAACCGCTCGGCCCAGCGACGCCGCTTCTCGATCGCGGGCCAGATGTAGGGCACGACCGAGGGGATGGTGCCGATGTCGGTGCCGAAGATGCGGGGCAGGCTCATCAAGGCGATGTGGGCATCGGTTGCATCGGCGACGGGTGCTGCGGCGGGCCGCACCGTTACCGCGTCGACCCCCGGCAGGTCGCGCAGCAGCTCCGCCAGCGGGGCCTGGGTCTCCAGCTCCACCCGGGCGCAGCGCTGCTTGACCCAGGGCAGATACCGCACGAACTGCAGCGTGTCCCCCAAACCCTGCTCGTCATGGACCCGGAGGGTGCCGGATGGAAGGGGCTCGCCGTTCCAGCGCGGGGTGGACCATCGGAACGGGTAAAACAGGCGCCGCTGCGGCAGATCGTGGCGCGCCTCGAAATCCGGCCAACCTCTGGTGAAATCTCCACCCAGCAGGTACACGACGGCGCGGTTCCAGCGGGCTTCGGCCAGCTCCGGCGCGAGACGCAGCGCTCGCGAGAAGCAGGCAATGGCCTCCGCATAATGCCCCACGCCTTTGCAGCAGAGGCCCAGATTGTTCCAGGCCTTGGCGTCATCCGGGTTCAGGCGCACCGCTTCCCGCAACTGCACGGTTGCCGCCTCAAGACGGCCGGCCGCCATCAACGCGCTGCCGAGGTTGTAGCGGCCCTGGGCCAATGACGGGCATAACCGGACCAGTTCCGTGAAGGCCTGGATGGCTGCCGATAGCTCACCCATGTGTTTCAGGGCGTTGCCGAGATTGTTGCGGGCGGGGGGGAGGTTCGGGTTCAGCCGGACGGCTTCGCGGTAATGGTGGACGGCGGCCTTCATATCACCGGCGGTGCGATACAGATCGGCTATGTGAAAGTGGGCCTGGCTGTTGTCCGGATGCTGTGCGAGCACCTGCCTGAAGCCGGTGAGCGCCGCCTCGGCCTTGCCCATGCTTTTGGAGACCAGCGCCAGGTTGAAAAGCGCCTGGGGGCAGCGGGGATCGAGATGCACGGCCGGGCGACAACAGGTCGCGCCCGTTGCGGGGTCCCCCCGACGGAGGGCGGCGTTGCCCGCTTCGAACCAGGGTTGACGGGATGGGGATGACAGGTTCGGGTCGCTCACGGCGGGTCGCCTGTTTTCATGAAACCTGGGATCTCACACTCGACTGCCTTGAAGGACGCAATTTTATTGCCAAGGTTCAAGTTGAGATCAGAAAAGGCGGAGTGCGATCACGCCCTCAGGAAAAAGAGCCACGACGCCGTCAAACGCATGCGTCGGGGCTCAAGCGGGAGGCCGCCGGCAGGGGGTCAGGCGGCGGCCTGTTCGACCCCCGGCTGGGTGCGCAAGCCTGCGGCGATGTTGTTGTTGATGTTGATCAGGATGGTCAATTTCTCAGGCGACGGATAAGCCATCATTTCAAAAATGCGCTTGTCGACAAAAAGGCTCAGTCGCAGCAGGTCGATCTTGAGCTCCTCCGGCAGGGGGTTTTCCTTGCGGTCGATCTCGGCCTGGAAGATGCTCCAGATGCGCTGATTGAATTTGAGCGCCGCGTTCAGTGCGGCGTCGCGATCGGGCCGGTTCCAATCAGTCTGACACTGCTTGAGCTTCATGGCGGCCTTGGTCAAAACCGCCGCCTCCACGTCGCGGCCGTTCATCGTCGCGCGGGACACTTTATCGTACGCTTGCAACGGTGCTGGATACACGTGCGATTACCTCCTCTTCGTATGCGATCAGTCGCTTCGTGAGCCTGAGTGCCTGGTAGTAGTTGCGCTGGAAGATCTGCTCGCTGATGGCATCGATCAAGCCGACCATGCTGGGGGCCGCCTGCGTCAGGTCCCGCACCAGATCCCAGTAGACCTTGTAGTAGCGCGGCAGGTTGGCCTCATCGATATACATCAGCTGGATTGACAGATAGAGCCGCTTGCAGGGCGAGTCCGCCCCGGCCTCGGTCATGATGTCCTTCTGGCGCAGGATGGGGGCCTTGTTCTCGATGATTAGATCGCAACTCCCGGCGCTCCCATTGGTGACCGCCGCCCCGCCCAGGATCATGCGTTCGCCCGACTTCAGTGTGATTTTGAGTGCCATGGACCCGTTTCAAAGCAAAAATCAGGCCGGACCAGGTGGTGAACTGCGGGAGAGGGAGGAGCTCCCTCTCCCGGATCGTGGTTCACTGCGATGTTTAGAACAGTCTCAGTACCGATTGGGCCGCCTGGGAAGCGAGACTCAACGATGTCGTGCCCAAGGCCTGCCGGGTCTGGAGCATCAGCATGTTGGCGCCCTCCTCGTTCATGTCGGCGTTGGTCAGCGAGGCGGCACCGTCCTTGAGGACGTTGATCATGCCCTGGGTGAACTCCTGACGGGCAGTGATGATGCTGAGGTTGTTGGCCAGCTTCGTGGACTCGGTCCGCAGGGCGCGCGTGGCACCGTCGAGCTGGGTGATGGCGGAGTTGATCGCCTCCTTGTCCGCAGCGGTCGTGGAGGTTTCCCACCAATCGGTGCTGTTGGCGAAGGTCACCAGGGAGAGTGTCGCGCCTTCCGCCGTGGCGTCGAAGCCGGTGATCGTCAGCTTGGAATCACCCAGCTCGTCGAACTTCACCTCCTGGGTGACCGAGGTCCCTCCCAGCAGGTTGACGCCCTTGTAGCCCGAGTCGCCGGCCATCTGGTTGATCTGGCTCAGAACTTCGTGATACTGATTGTTCAAAGTCTGCGCGTCCACCGAGGTCTCTCCGGACAGGGCGGAGGTGGCGAGGGACTTGGCGGCGGCAATGAGGGTGCGGATGCTTTCGACACCGGTGTCGGCCGCCTTGATCAGCTGGATCGATTCCGACATCTCGTCCTTGCGGCCGGCCAAGTCTGAGGCGCGCTGCTCGTGGGCCACCGCCGTGAAGTAGGCGACCGGGTCGTCCAGGGCGCTGTTGACCTTCTTGCCGGAGGCGAGGCGTTTCTGGGTGACTTCCAGCATGTTGTTGGTGTTCTGCAGGCTGACGAGGTTGGCCCGCATGCCGGAGGTGAGGGTGATGGGTTGCATTGCCATGGTCTGTGTTCTCCTTTTCTAGTGTTGGTTTGCCCGACATTCTTGCCGGGCGGATGATTGATTTGCTTTCGGTTGTTGATTTCAGCGCGGCCCGGTCGTTTCGCTTGCCCCCTCCTTTCCGACCGTTGACTCTGACGCTTTCGCAGAGATTATCGATCGCGTTCGGAAAAACTTTAGCTGTTTTTTCTTCTCAGCGGCGGGCCGCTGAAAAGAAAAAAATGGAAATTAGAATGGGGACCGGGGTGAAGGCCGCTCCGGAACGGCTTTTGCCTTTGACGGGTTTGTGTTAAGATGACGACAATGCGCAACGGTGGGAGCGACGATCTGCCCATCAAGGGTCTCATAATTACGGGCTGAAGCGGCGGGGCGATGCTGGTACTGAATCTGGACGAGGTCAAGCCGGGGATGATTCTGGCGAAGTCGGTCTTTACCCACCAGGAGCGGCTGCTCCTGGAGGCGGGGCGGCGTTTGACCGAGCGCCACCTGCACATTTTCAAATCCTGGGGGGTCGCTGCGGTCGAGGTCAAGGGCGCCGCAGCGGGGGAGGGGGCGATGCCGGCGGCGGCCCCGGAATCCGACCCGCCCGATGCCGCCCTGCGGGAGAAGTTCTCCGATGTGCTCTCCGACCCCGTGATGCAGGCCATCATGGAGGCGGCCGCCCGCCAGAGGGCGGCGCGCGCGCGCCGGCAGAAAGGCCGTCATGGGCGAAGCTGATCTCTCGCGCGTCATCGCCCGGGTCGAGGACCTGCCCACGCTGCCGCGGACGGTCCTCAGGATCACCGAGCTTGTCAACGACCCCAAGGCCTCCGCCAAGGACCTCGCCATCATCATCACCGAGGACCAGGTGCTGACCGCCCGGCTCCTCAAGCTTGTCAACTCCTCCTTCTACGGATTTCCCCAGCCGGTCGCAACCGTCACCGCGGCCATCGTGCTCGTGGGCTTCGACGCCATCCGCAACCTTCTCCTCACCAGCTCCGTGCTCGATTTTTTTCCCGTGCGCCGCGGGAAGGTGCGCCGCGAGCAGGAGAGTCTCTGGGACCACTCCCTGGGCTGCGCAATCGGCGCCAAGGCGATCGGCGCCTTTTTGCGCCAGGAAAAGCTCGAGGAGCTCTTCGTCGCAGGGCTGCTGCACGACATCGGGAAGATCGTCGAAATGATGTTCCTGCCGGCCGAGTTCGGCCGGGTCATGGAAAAGGTGCGGGAGAACGGCCTCCTGATTTCAGCGGCGGAAGAGGAGGTGCTGGGGGTCACCCATGCCGAGATCGGCCGCCAGCTGGCCGAGCGCTGGAAGCTGCCGCCCAAGCTCGCGGAGGTCATCGCCTGGCACCACCGGCCGGCCGCCGCCGGGCCCTTCGCCCAGGAGGCCGCCATCGTGCACCTGGCCGACATCCTCACACGATCCCTGGACCTGGGCTTCGGGGGGGATCGCAAAATTCCGCCGCTCGATCAAGGCGCCTGGGAGCTCCTCAGGCTTAAACCTGCCGCCTTCAACGCCATCATGTCCGACATGCTGACCGAGTTCGACGACATCCGCTCCTTTTTGGGCTGACGCCCTGTCTTTTCCCCATCCACCGCCGGCGTGGACGCGACTCACGCCCTGTCCCGCAAGCACTGCTTTCAAATCATCAACCCGGGAAGGTCGCCTAACTGCAAAGTCGCACCGAGGGGCGCGACGATGTGATTTAACTATTTGAAATTGAATTGTTAATTTAAAAATTTGCAAAATTAAAAAACCGCTTTGCAAAATGCAGGCGTCCGGTTGTCGGCCACCTGGGGTTGGCTTCGAAGCCCATCCGCAGAGAGGCTGCAGCACTCACCCGTTCCTAATAAATCGAAATTGTATTTTATTGCATATAGTTATCGGTAAATTGGAACGGAAGCCGCCGGCTGCCTGAAACCGTTTTTATATGTTGCTCACTCAAAAAGTGAGCGCGAGAAATGGAAAAAGGTCCCATCTCCTTTGCAAAAAGCCATAATCACAAAGAGCATGGTTCCTCTTGCGCGCGCCTGCCGGCCAAGCCAGTCGGTGGCGCCGCAGCGCCATGGAATCAGATCGGAAGATGCCGGTATCAAAATGTTGTAGGTTGAGATCATCGCTTACCCCCTAGATTGAATTCGGATTTCGAACGATCCCTTCCCGGCCTCTTGCTTGGCTCTAAGGCCGTATGCCGATTTTCTATTCGGCATGTTTATTGCTCTGCCTGCCGGTGCGTCTTCGATTTTGACCGCCTCTTGGTGACTGTCGACCACAGACCTCTAATCCTCGGGAGGGGTGGGGAAAGACCCGCAAAAGGAGAGCACCTTGCAGCACACTGCCGCCCGCAAACCAAGCTCCGAGCAGATGGATCTTTTCTCCGCGCGCACCTGCGTGTCTGAAATCGCCCCGGCGCCGCCCCGGATCGACAACATCATCGGCGCCAGCCCACGCATGATCGAGATCTTTGATCTCGTCGACAAGGTGGCCGACTGCGACAGCACCATTCTGATCAATGGAGAGACCGGCACCGGCAAGGGGCTGGTGGCCCGTGCCATCCACAACAAGTCCCGCCGCTGCACCAAGCCCTTTATCTCCATCAACTGCGGGGCCATTCCGGAAAACCTCCTGGAGAGCGAGCTCTTCGGACACGTGAAGGGGGCCTTCACCGGTGCCACCGCTTCCAAGCCCGGCAAGTTCGAGCTGGCCGACGGCGGCACTGTTTTCTTGGACGAGATCGGCGACATGAGCTCCGATCTTCAGGTCAAGGTGCTGAAGGTGCTGGAAGAGGGCGAATTCGAGCAGGTCGGCGGCTCCAAGACGATCAAGGTGGACGTGCGGATCATTGCCGCCACCCATCGGGATCTGTCGGAGGAGGTCCAGAAGGGGAACTTCCGCGAGGACCTCTTCTACCGGCTCTACGTCATTCCGATGATTCTGCCCTCCCTGCGCGAACGCACCCAGGACATCCCGCTTCTGGCGGCCTATTTCCTGCAGGAATCCAATCGCAGGAACCACCGTGAGGTGAAGGGCCTGAACGAGGATGCTCTGAGCGCCCTGACGGCCCATGCCTGGCCAGGGAACGTGCGCGAGTTGAAGAACCTGGTCGAACGTCTGGTGGTCCTCAAAGGCAGCGGCGCCATCACCCGCCGCGACTTGCCGCCGGAGCTGCGGCATGGGCTTCGCACGGTGGAGGCTCCCGCCACGCTTCAACTTTCGGAAGAGGGGATTTGCCTCACCAGCGCAGTTACCGAGTTCGAGCGCTCCCTCATCCTGCAGTCGCTCGAGAAAACCCAGTGGGTCAAGAACAAGGCGGCGAAGCTCCTGCACCTGAACCGCACGACCCTCGTCGAGAAAATCAAACGCCATCAGCTGAGACCCTGCGGGGTCTGAAACCAGTTCTAAGGGTACACTACCTGACCACTGCCGGACCCTTTTCGCCTCCCAAGCGCCCATTTCTGCTTTCCCGGACACGGCGGGCCAAGCTCTCTCTTCGGCCGGTTTGGAGAAGAGACCTCTGTGCCCCTCCCATCGCGGCAAGGTCCCGCTCCCACTTGAAAAACCGATCGGTAGCGTCCAGCGTCAAGCGCGTGACGGCTCAGAACAGCGGCTGTTGACGTTGATTTCTTTATAACCATGCGCCGGCGCCACAAGGGTATGGCCGGAGCCCGGCGTTTGGGTGCGCGCAGGGCGATAGACCCGGCTGGAGTGGTGGTGGCATGCTATTTGCTAAAATTAGGGCCTGCTGCGGGGGGCGGGACGAGAGGCCTTGCTTTGAAGCGAGAACCTCGGTTGGGCACGGAGTGAAGAAGGGTTCGAGCGGTCAAGGGTCCGAGGGTTCGAGATGGAATCAGCACAAACCAGTACCTATCCCAATTCGATCCACTTTCTATAGCCGATGACGTCAGTGAGCCCCCCCATCCTTATCGCCGACCACGACCCGCGTGCGCGAGGCGCGCTCGCGCAGGCCCTGCAAGGGGCAGGGTGCAGGTCGGAGACCGCCGCCTGCGGAAAAGAGGCGTTGGGCCGTCTCTCCCGGGAGCGCTTCGGCCTGCTCATCGCCGAGGCCCGGCTGCCGGACATCGGCGGCATCGACCTGCTGAATGCGCTGCGCCGGCGGAAGCAGGCGCTCCCGGTCATCGTGACGAGCACCGGCGGCTCAGTCGCAGAGGCTGTCGCGGCCATTCGGGCCGGCGCCTGCGATTACCTCCTCAAACCTGTCGCTGCGGAGATTTTTGCGGCCAGCGTGCGCAAGGCGCTCCTGCTCCCGGGCAGGGAACAGGCCGCACCCGGCGGGCGATGCGACTCCGACCCCCGCGCGGACCGCAAGACCCTCATCACCCAGGATCCCCGCCTGCTGGAGGTGCTGGCCACGGCGCGCCGGGTGGCCCACAGCACGGCCACCGTGCTCATCACCGGGGAGAGCGGCACCGGCAAGGAGCTGCTGGCGGCGTATATCCATCGGCACGGGCTCGCCCCCGAGGCCCCGTACGTGGCCGTCAACTGCGCGGCCCTGCCCGACACGCTCGCGGAGAGCGAGCTCTTCGGGCACGAAAAGGGGGCCTTTACCGGTGCCGTGACCCGCAAGATCGGCAAGTTCGAACTGGCGCGCAAAGGCAGCATCGTTTTAGATGAAATCGGCGAAATGTCGCTTCCCCTTCAGGCCAAGCTGCTCCGGGTGCTTCAGGAGCGCGAGATCGACCGGGTGGGCGGCGCGGGGCCGATCCCGGTGGAGGCCCGGGTGATCGCCGTTACCAACCGCGAGCTTTACGAGGCCGTCGCCGAGGGCCGCTTCCGGGAGGATCTCTTCTACCGCATCAACGTGGTCTCCCTGAGGATTCCCCCCCTGCGCGAGCGCCTGGGGGACATTCCGCTGCTGGCCCATCATTTTCTGGACAAGTTCAATACCCTGGCGGGCCGGTCGGTCGCCCGCTTCTCGGCGGAAGCGCTGGATCGTTTGAGTCGAAACAGCTGGAAGGGCAACGTGCGCGAGCTCGAGAACGCGGTGGAGCGCGCGGTGCTGCTGGCCGAAGGGGAGACGATTCTGCCGCACCACCTGCAACTGTCGCCGGGCACCGGAGGCGGGCGCGACCCCGGCCCGGTCGGGCCGTTTCGCGTCGGGACCACGGTCTGGGAAATGGAGCGCCAGCTTATCATGGGAACCCTGAGCGGGGTCCAGAACAACCGCGCACGCGCCGCCGATCTTCTGGGCATCAGCATCCGCACCCTGCGCAACAAGCTGAAAGAGTACCGCGAGCAGGGCGACGCGCGCTCCGGGCCCGGCCGCATTGCAGGTCGTGGTACGGAAATTGCTGTGCCTTCGGCAAGCGGCGTGTCCGCGTCCTGAGCCGGGAAAGACGATCGGAGAACACATTATGCCGTCAGCCACGGGACTTTTCGAGGGGAGCATCGATCTTCTGCACCGGAGCCTCAACTTGCGCTCGCGTCAGCACCGGGTGATCTCAGCCAACGTCGCCAACGCCGACACGCCGGGCTACAAGGCCTTCGAGGTGGCGGTCGGAGAGGAGCTGCGGAAGCTCCGGCCGGAGGCCGGCCGGGTCCAGCCGGTACGCACCCACACCGCCCACCTGCCCGTTGGGGGGGGCGGCCAGGACCGGGTCACGCTCAAGGCGGCCGTCCCGGCCGCCCTCGATCTCAGGGCCGACGGGAACACCGTCGATCTCGACCGGTCGATGGGCGAGCTCGCCGAAAATGCGATCCAGTACAAGGCATCGGCCCAGTTCATTTCCCGCAAGTTCAAGTCACTCAAGAACGCGATCAACGGAGGCAATCAATAATGGACATGTTCGACGCCCTGCACATCAGCTCGAGCGGGCTCTCGGCCCAGCGCCTGCGTATGAATTTGATCTCGGCCAACTTGGCCAATGCGAACACGACCCGCACCCCCGAGGGCGGTCCGTACCGCCGCAAAGAGGTGGTCTTCGAGGCCCGCCCCCGGGCCGGCTCCTTCCGCGAGATGCTGCGGGCGCGCCAGGGACTGAAGCCGGCCGAGGTCCAGGCGGTCAGGGTCTTCGACGACCCCCGGCCGCCGGTCAGCAAGTACGACCCCGGCCACCCGGACGCCGACGAGCTGGGCT
>JBFYWT010000140.1:0-5579 GCA_041310895.1 Desulfobacteraceae bacterium
CGAGGCGGCCAAGCCCTCTCTCATCGTCTGCCGCACCCAGATCGCCTACGGCAGCCCCAACAAGCAGGGCTCCCACGAGGCCCACGGCGCTCCCCTGGGGGCGGCGGAAGTGCGCCTTGCCAAGGCCCGGCTGAACCTGCCGCCGGAGGAGAGTTTCCACGTCCCCGAGACGGTGCGGGCCGCCTTCCGCCGTACTCTCGACCGCGGTGCCAAGGCCCAGGCGGCCTGGGAGCGGCGCTGCGAGGCCTGGTCCCGGAAGCACCCCGATCTGGCCGAGGCCTGGCGCGCCGCCCTGGACGGCTGCCTGCCCCCCGGCTGGGACGCGGAGCTGCCCGATTTTGCCGATGCCAAACCGATGGCCACCCGCTCCGCCTTCGGGCACGTCCTGAATGCCGTGGCCGCACGCCTGCCGACCCTCATGGGGGGCTCGGCCGATCTCACCCCCTCCAACAACACCGCCATCAAGGGCGCCCGTGATTTCCAGAAGGCGGCTCCCGAGGGCCGCTACCTGCGCTTCGGAGTACGGGAGCACGCCATGGGCGGGATTCTCTCCGGCATGGCTCTGCACGGGGGGGTTCGTCCCTACGGGGGCACCTTCCTGGTCTTCGCCGACTACATGCGGCCTTCGATCCGTCTCGCCGCGCTCATGAAGCTGCCGGTGATTTATGTGTTCACCCACGACAGCATCGCCGTGGGCGAGGACGGGCCGACGCATCAGCCGGTGGAGCATTGCGCCGCGCTCCGGGCCATCCCCGGGCTGACGGTCATCCGGCCGGCGGATGCGACCGAAACCGCCGCCGCCTGGCGCCTGGCGCTTGAGAAAACCGACGGTCCCGTCGCTCTGCTGCTGAGCCGCCAGAACCTGCCGGTGATCGACCGCCGCCGCTATCCCGCCGCCGAACTTCTGCGGCACGGGGCCTACGTTCTGGACGAGCCGGGCGAGCCGCCGGCGGCCGTCCTGATTGCGACCGGTTCGGAGGTGAGCGTGGCGCTCAAGGCCCGGGAGCTCCTGTCCGCGCGGGGGGTTCCGGTGCGGGTGGTCAGCATGCCGAGCTGGGAGCTCTTCGAGCAGGCGTCCCGGGAGTACCGGAATTCGGTTCTGCCGCCCGGATCGATCCCGCGGGTTGCGATCGAGGCCGGGGTGCCCATGGGCTGGGAGCGTTATGCGTCGGAGGGGGTTTTCATGACGGGGTTCGGGGCTTCCGCCCCGGGGGCGACCGTCATGGAGAAATTCGGCTTCACGGCCGAGCGTCTGGCCGAGAAGGTGGCGGCGCTGCTCGAAAAAGGTGCGGCGCGCGGATAGCTCCGCCCGCCCTCAGAACCGCCGATGGACTCTGACCCAACACCGCTCGCCCGCGCCCGGCGGCAATCGGTTGCCGGCGTCTTTTACGCCGCCGGCGCTTTCCTGACCTGGGGGTTCAGCCCGATCTACTGGAAGGCGATGCAGGCGGTGCCGGCCTTCGAGATCGTCAGCCACCGCGTGGTTTGGTCCTTCCTCTTCCTGGCGGTGCTGGTCGGCCTGCAGGGGCGCTGGCCCGAGTTTCGCTCCGCTGTGGGAAGCTGGCGCACGCTCCTGGTGCTGGGCTTAACGACGCTGCTCGTCAGCGCCAACTGGGTGCTCTACATCTGGGCCGTCAACGCCGGCTATATCCTCCAGGCGAGCCTCGGCTATTACATCAACCCGTTGGTGAACGTGCTCCTCGGCATGGTTTTTTTAAAAGAACGCCTGCGCCGTCCCCAGGTGCTGGCCGTTTTGCTCGCCTGCACGGCGGTGGTGGTTCGCGGGGTCTCCTTCGGTCAATTTCCCTGGATCGCACTGACCCTCGGGATCACCTTCGGGCTCTACGGCCTGATCCGCAAGATCGCGCCCGTGGGCTCCCTGGTCGGGCTCACCCTGGAAACCCTGCTGCTGGCGCCGATCAGCCTCGCCTTCCTCGTCCACCTCGAACTGCAGGGAAGCGCCGCTCTGCTCCACGTCGGCGGGTGGCTGGACGCACTTCTCATCGGAACCGGGGTGTTCACGGCGGTGCCGCTTCTCTTTTTCAACCTCGGGGCGCGGCGGATCAACCTGTCAACCCTGGGACTGATGCAGTACCTGGCGCCGAGCGGGATGTTTCTCCTGGCGGTGTTCGCCTACGGCGAGCCCTTCAGCGCCATGCAGGGGTGGACCTTCGGGTTGATCTGGACGGCTCTGGCCATCTACTCGATCGACTCGCTGAGAGCCTTCCGGCGGGCGGCCACCCCCTGAGGGTGGGGGCATGTTTACAATCCCGCCCGAAGGCAATATGGTGTTGTCAGCACCATGTGTAGTTGGTGGAAAAACGCTCGCCCTTGAGGCGATTACGTTACGTGGGCTCCGCGTGAAATAAGGGTTCGAGGAGTCAAGGGGTCGAGGAGTCAAGGCCGGTGGATACGGATCACTGAGGCCTGGACGAGGGGATCCTTGAGCCCGCCTGATTCAACTGATGGGGCGGGTTCGGTGAAGCGTTGACGCGGCGCCACGGCTTCGAAACGAAATAGAGATTCATGCGACTGAACAATTTCTGGACCTACCGGCGCCTCCTGTTGAACCGCGGATTCCTATCAGCGCTCCGGCATGCGCGGCAAAACCTCGCCGCGGTGTGCCGCGACGATCCGCCCCCCTTCGGCCCGTTCATGGCCGAGCTCGATGTGACCTACTGCTGCAATTGCCGCTGCACCATGTGCCAGCGCTGGCAGGATACCCGGCCCGATGGGCTCCGCTCGGAGGACTACGCGGAGCTGGCCGGCGAGTTTGCCCGGATGGGCGTATTTCAGGTCAGCATCGCCGGCGGCGAGCCGCTCCTGCGGCCGGACATATTCGAAATCATCGCCCACTTTGCCGGGCGCGGCATGTCGGTCAACCTCTGCACGAACGGGATGCTGCTCGAAAAATACCACCGCGAGGTCGCCGCCAGCGGGGCGAGCTGCGTAACGGTCAGCCTGGACGGGGCCACCGCCGCCTGCCACGACGCGATCCGCGGGGTCGCCGGCTCCCTGATGCGGATTGAGCGCGGAATAGCCGCCGTCCTCGGCCGCCGCAACGGCGGCGAGGCGCCCCTCCTGCGCGTGCGTATGACGGTGGCCGGGCCGAACACCGGGGAGATCGGGGATTTTTGCCGGAAGTGGGAGGGCAGGGCCGACGATGTGCTGCTGCAGCCGGTCCATCGCTGCGACCCGTCGTTTTACACCGGGCTGGATGAAGACGGCCTTAGGCTCGACCCGGCCGCGATCTGCGCCCAGCTGCGCGGAACGGCGATGGCGGAGGACCCCTACATGCGCCGGCTGACCGAAAGCCTGGCCGCCACGGGGCTCTTCCCCCACGTGCCCTGCTATGCCGGGGTCCTCATGGCACGGATCGACCCCTGGGGCCAGGTCTACCCCTGCCTGGAGCAGCACGTGGGCGTGGGGTCGATCGCGGCGGGCGGCTTCGGCGCCGTCTGGGCGTCGGCCGTATTCCATCACGAGCGGCAGCGCCTGGCCGCCGGCCGCCCCTGCCGGTGCTGGTACAACAACACCGCCATGATCGGCCATTTCGGCCGTCGACTGGAGAAAACCCTCCTGCTTCCTACCCGTGCGGTGCCGGCGCCCCAACCGCGTGCCGAACAGCCATCGGGAGTCGTGTGCCGCACGCAATACGCCGAGTCTTCCACCGCCTCGCAGGCCTCACGGACCCGTCGGCAGGCGTGATGGGTTCATAACCATCTGGATGCAGACGTCTTTGTAAAAAGCAGCTTCTGGCGCCCAGCGCCATCCTATCGGTAATGAAGTGTCGCCCTTGTGGGAGTGGCTCCCGGCCTTCGTAGCCAAAAGTACTTCGGCGGAGTAGGCTCCAGCCACGATCCGATCGCGGCAAGATGCCGCTCCCCCAGAAAAAATGCCTGACTTGCTTGAAAGCCCAAGATCCCCGCCACGGCGGGGCAGGCACGGCGCGCGAATTCCGCGGCGCGAGGTGTATCCCGCCAAGGCGGGACCGCAGCGACCGTCCCGCCCCGGCGGGAAAGCGCAACGCAGAGATTGGGTTTTTTACGAAGTCGGCAGGCGTGACAGGTCCGGGCGCCGGCGCGGCAGGAAATAGCGCATCGGGTGGCGCCGCACGGCGTTGAGCGCCTCGCCGTTGAGGTCGGCGATCATCATCCCTTCGCCGGTTGAGGTGTGCCGGGCCAGGACCCGGCCGTCCGGTCCGATGGCAAGTGCTGCGCCGGGAAAGGTCAACCCCGCCCCGTTTCCCCCCGACTGGTTCCAGGCGACCACGAATACCCCGTTGTCGAAGGCCCGTGCCGGCAGGTGACGCATCCAGGAGGAGAGCTTCTCCTCCGGGGTGCCGCGGGGCGAGGCATGGGGCATGAAGATCACGTCGGCCCCCGCGAGCGCCATGCGGGTCGCAAGATCGGGGAAGTGGGCGTCGTAACAGAGCTGGAGGCCGAAGCGGACGCCGGCGGCCTCGAAGAGCCCGATCCGGTCCCCGGCCGCGAAGACCCGCTCCTCGGGCGGGGCAATGTGAAGCTTGCGATAGACGCCCTGCACCCCCTCCGGCGTCACGGCGAGGTGGCTTGCGAAGATCCGGCCGTCGGATGCCTTTTCGGCAAGCCCCGCCAGAATTACGATGGCCTGCCGGCGGGCCATTGCACCCAGCGCCTCCGTCACCGCTCCCGGGATCGGCTCGGCGGCGGCCGCCAGGCCCTCATCGGCCCCGTAGCCGGTGATATTGAGCTCCGGAAAACAGGCGATGGCGGCCCCCGCGCGCCGGGCGGCGGCCGTCCAGGCTTCCATGCGCGCAAGGTTCGCACCGGTCTCCCCCCGCAGGGAGTTGAAGAGGACCGCGGCGATGCGAACGGAGTTCATGGCTTACACGTCGAACCGGGCCTTGATCTTGAACACCCGGGTGGCGGGCAGGTTGAGGATTTCGGTCACGCCGGTTTCAGCGGCGATCTGCTGCAGCTTGGCTTCGATTTCCGCCATGGAGGGTGCGATGAAGGTGAACCAGACGTTGAAGGTGTTCGCGCGCAGGTAATTGTGGGTCACGCCGGGGTGGCGGTTGACCGCCTCGGCAAAACGCGCCACCTCGCCCTCCGGCACCCGCGCGGCGCACAGGGTGCTGACATAGCCGAGCTTTCCCGGGACGAAATTGCCGCCGATGCGGCGAATGATCCCGCTTTGCCGCATGCGGGTCACGCGTTCGATGACCTCCGTTTCCTCAAGGCCGAGCTCGGCGCCCAGGACTTGGTAGGGGCGCGGGGCGATGGGGAACTCCGACTGGATCCGGTTCAAAATCGCCCGGTCGGCCTCGTCCAACTCGCTCTCGTTCTCATTCATCGTCGCAATGGGTCTTTCCCCGCAGCGCCCCCGCAAAGGTCATCCGGCGGGGTTGCGTTCAATTTTGCCGTTGCAAACGACTGCGTGCAAAGCCCAAGTTCAAGGCGCGCGAATCTCGCGTCGCGAGGCGTACTGGCAGTACGCCGCAGCGACCGCGAGATGACGCGCAACGCCGAAATTGGGCTTTCCACGCAGTCGTTAGGCCCAACGCCCCGCCAGCACCCGTACCTGCACCGACCGGCGGC
>JBFYWT010000148.1:0-5884 GCA_041310895.1 Desulfobacteraceae bacterium
GCTCCCGCAACCGATGCCCCGGACTCCGGCATCCTGATGCCGTGGCATAAAAAAATTTCAGACGACAAGTACCCCAATGCGTGGGTCAGGAACTATCGGTGGGCAGGGCGTTTTCCCGCAGGCGTGCTGATTAGAGGGAGTCCGATTTCTCGTCGGGGCCAGGCCGAGGGGATGCGGTGCAAAACCAACTCCTCATCACGGCAGGACGGGCATCCCCTCGGACGGCTCCCGCTGCCACCTCACGGTTTCAGCGCGCCTGCGGGAAAATGCCCTGCTCGCCGCGCCCCGCGCGCACCACTCATTCGGAACTTCAAAAAAAGCGAATGTAACCCTCTACTTTCCGTATTTGTCGATCCGCACCCGGCAGCTCAGGCCGTGGGCCAGCATGTTCTCGTAGTTGCAGGCCCGCTCGCAGACCCGCGCGATCTCGAGCGACCCTTCCCGGTTGGTGTGCTGGTAGGTCACGGTCTTGACGAACTTGTGGACCGACAGCCCGCCGGTGTACCGCGCGGCGCGCATGGTCGGCAGGACGTGGTTCGTACCGATCGTCTTGTCCCCATAGGCGACCGTGGTCTCCTCTCCGCAGAACATGGACCCGTAGTTGCGGCAGCGCTCCAGGTAATACCGCCAATCCTCGGTCTGGACCTCCAGGTGCTCGGGCGCCCAGGCATCGGAGAAGGCCACCGCCTCCTCGCGCGAATCCACCACGACGACCTCGCCGTAATCCCGCCAGGAGAGCCCGGCCACGTCCCGCGTCGGCAGGCTCTCGAGCTGCCGTTCCAGCTCTTTGACAGCGGCCTCGGCAATGGGGCGGGAGAGAGCGATCAGGCACTGCCGGGAGTTGGGGTCGTGCTCGGCCTGGCCAAGCAGGTCCGCGGCCAGAATGTGCGGGTCGGCCGAGCCGTCGGCGATGATCAGGATTTCGGTGGGCCCGGCCAGAAGGTCGATGCCCACGTCTCCGAAGAGCTGGCGTTTGGCCTCGGCCACGAACTTGTTGCCCGCCCCGACCACGAAATCGACAGGTTCGAGCCCCTCCATGCCGTAGGCCATGGCAGCCAATGCCTGGACCCCGCCCATGCAGTAGACCTCGTCCGCACCGGCCGCAATCATGGAGTAGAGGGTCGCCGGGTACATGCCCTCGCCCTTGACCGGGGGGGAGCAGGCCACCACGCGCTTCACCCCGGCCACCTTGGGGGTGATCACGGTCATGTGGGCCGAGGCCAGCATGGGGTAGCGGCCGCCCGGGACGTAGGCGCCGGATGAGGCGACCGGGATGACCTTCTGCCCCAGAAAGACCCCGGGCCGGGTTTCGACTTCGAAGTCGGAGAGCCGCTTCATCTGCTCGGAGGCGAAACGACGGATCTGGGTCTGGCAGAAATCGATGTCCGCCACCATGGCGGCCGGCAGCCGGGATTTCACCGCTTTGATCTCCGCCGCGCCCACCTTGAAGCTTGCGGGCGACCAGTTGTCGAACCTGGAGGAGTAAAAGCGCACCCCGGCCTCCCCTTCGCGCCGGACCCGGTCGATGATCTCGCGGACCGTCTCCCGCACGCGGGTCAGATCTTCGACGGGCCGCTCTTTGGCTTTTTTGAGATAGATGGACATGTCATGCCTCCTTGGGTCAGTGCGCCGTCCAGCCGGCATCCACGAAAAGAATGTGCCCGGTGACGAGCGAGGCGGCCGGGGAGGCCAGGTAGATCACGGCCCCGGTCACGTCCTCGGGGGTCCCGAAGCGCTTGAGCAGGTTTTTGGACAAGGCATACTCGCGAAAGCTCGGGTCGGAGAGAAAGCCGCGCGAGAAGTCGGTTTCGATGAAGGTCGGGGCCACGGCATTGACCAGGATGCCGTGGCGGGCCCACTCCAGGGCCAGGACCTTGGTCACCAGGTTCAGCGCCGCCTTGCTGGCGCAATAGGCCGCGCGCTTCACCAGTCCCACGGTCCCGGTCTGGGAGGTCAGGTTGATGATGCGCCCGCCCCGGCCCTGATCCACCATGAGCCGGCCGGCCGCCTGGGCGGTGAAGAAGGCGGCCCGGAGGTTGAGGTCGATGACCCGGTCCCAGGCCTCGGGTGTCACCTCCAGGGCCGCCTGGGGGATGTTCATCCCGGCGTTGTTGACCAAAATGTCGATCCCGCCGAGGTTCGCGGCCACATCGCCCATCAGCCCCGGCAGCTCGTCGACCCGGGTCACGTCCTGCGGCCGGACGAAGGCCCGCCGGCCCAAGGCGGCGATCTCCCCGGCCACGGCCTCGAGCTCCGGCCGGCTGCGGGCGACCAGGGCCACGTCCGCACCCGCCTGTGCCAGGGCCAGGGCGCAGGCGCGCCCGATGCCCCGCCCGGCGCCGGTCACGAGCGCTGTTTTTGCCGTCAGATCGAAGGGGTTTGGTTGCACGTGTCCTTCCTTTCCCGAGCGGATCCTCACCCGATGGATGGAACCCGCGGCAATTTCCATGGCATCAGCAGGTGAACGGGTAGAAGTGGTGGTAGCAGTAGCCGCCGGGGTCGCCGTAGGCCACCTCGACATCCATCAGGCACTGGCCGATCGCATTCTTGGAAATCTCCTCGTAGTCGGCCCGCTGCTCCTCTACCCTCTTGCAGGGCAGGCAGATCGGCTCGTGGTCGTAGACCGATAGGATTCGGGGGTCACTGGGAGCCAGCTTCAGGCTGCAGCGATGGCACTGGGTGGCGCAGGACAGTTTCTCTTTCCAGCTTGCGATCATGGTCGCCTCCTCGTAGTCAGTTGGGTGGGTTGAAACGATGACTGCTCAGACCGCCGCTCTAACTTTTCTTCAAGAAGTCGGCGACCAGCCCCTTCATGATGTCGAGCAGGTTGCCGCCGCGCTCGCGGGCGATGCGATGGGCCTCCGCGACAATCCGGGCCGCCTGCCGCTGGATCTCGTCCTCGGCCGCCGGCGGAAGCCCCTGCTTCGCATACTGCCAGCGCAGGTAGCGCGCCGCAAGCTTCTCCTCCTGGCTGCGGATGAACCCTTTCATATTTTAAACCGTTGCACCGTGAACCCGGAACCCATCATCCCTTATCCCGCATTCCACATATCTGCCACACCACCCGCTCCAAAATCAACCGCGGATTGAGGGCCGAGGACTTCAGCTGGAGGTCCGCCTCGCCGAGAAGAGGGATCGCTGCCAGGAGCTCCTCCCGGCTGAACCCCTGCGCCTTCTTGAAGAGCTGGAAGAGCGGATAGGCGCTCGCGGGGTTCCGGGCCAAAAGGAGGTCTGAGGCCGCCGAGGCCTTCTTCTTTTTTTTGCCCTCCTGCGGCGGCCCGGCCAGGGCGGTCTCCCAGACCTCGAGGCGGTTCGACAGCTCCTCGTCGTGCCGGAGCACGGCCGGCACGACACTCTTCTGGAAGAGCGGATAGCTCATCCCCGGCCGCCATCCCCCTCCGTCGGGGCCTGAGGTGAACTCCTTGATTACGAGGAGCCTGCGCATCTGGTTCGCCATGGCCGCCAGCGCCTGGAGCGGGTGGATCTCGCCGCCGAGAAGGGAGCCGAGAAAAAACAGGGCGCGGCCGAGATTGCGGTCGGTCAGGGCGTCGGTAAACGCGAAAATGGGATCTTTTTTCGTCCGCGTCAGGACCGCGGCCACATCCTCGGCCGTGATTTCCCGGCGCTCCCCGGCGTGGGAGATCAGCATCTCGAGGTTGTTCTGGAAGGTGCCGAGATTGAATCCCGTCATGTCGCAGAGGGCCGCGAAGGCGGCCCGGTCCATGGATTTGTGCCGGGCGGCGAGCGCCGTCTTCGCGTGCGCGGCGAGAACCGCCGCCTGCGCCTCGCGGTCGGCCTTGCCCTCACCCCGGGGCACCGAGCAGTCTACGATCAGCCCGGCCTTGTTCAGGGCGGTGTAGACGCTCCGCCGGCGGTCGATCCCATCGGTGGTGATGATCAGGGTGTGGCCGCGCGGAAAGCCCTTTTCAAGCGCCCGCTGCAGCATTCCGGCGGAATCCGCGGCCGGCGGTACGGTAAGGCTGTTCTCCGCGCAGTGGCTGAGAAGCGCATCCAGCCAGCCCTCTTCCTCCCCGGCCTCCTCGCTCGTCGGCAGGCTCGCGGCACGCCCGGGGCGACGGGCTTCATCCAGGGTCAGGTGGAGCTGGCTCAGGGCTGCGAGCAGGCTGCGGGCGGCGCGCGGGAGGTCCTGATCGGCGTGGGCCTTGCGGGCCTGGCTCAGCAGGCGCGCCGCGTCGTCCTTGGAATGGAAGATCCGGGCCCCCTTGAGAACCACTACCTTGGTACCGGGCAGAAGCGAGAAGGTGTTCACGTGCGCCAGCACATCTCCCATCTCGGTCGCCCCACCGTCGAGAGCCTCGAAGTTGAGGCTTTGCCGGGCTCCCGGCAGGAGTGTGTCGAGAATACGCTCGAGCGCGGCCCGGACGATGAGCTCTTCACCGTACACCAGGACCACGGCCGGCAGCACGCGCCCGACGGCAGGGTCTATCCCCGACAGGGTGGCGTCGAGCTCGTGAGGGGTGATTTCGGCCATGGGATCCAGGAGTGCAGGCCCGGGGGGTCACGCCGTCTTTTTGGCGAACACCACGTGCGCGGCGAAAATCAGAACACCGACGGTGATGGCGCTGTCGGCCACGTTGAAGGCCGGCCAGTGCAGGTCCCCGATGTAGAGATCGAGAAAGTCGACCACCACCCCGAACCGGACCCGATCCACGAGGTTGCCGATGGCGCCCCCGAAGACCAGCGCGAGTCCGAAGGCGAGCAGGCGTTGATCGGTCGGGGTCTGAAAGAAGATCCACAGGATCAGAACGACCGCCGCCAGGGAAGCAAAGATGAAGACCGCCGCCCGCGCCTGGGGGCTGATTCCCGCCAGAAACCCGAACGCCCCCCCGGGGTTGTGAACATGGGTGAGATTGAAAAACCCCGGGATGATCGAAACACTGGCGCCCAGCGGCAGGTGCGCCAGCACCAGGGCCTTGGAGACCAGATCCAGGACCAGCACCGAAGCGGCCACCAGGGCCAACAACCGGATCTTGGCGGCCGCCATTTCAGTTCGTCTCGGTCCGGGCCAGGGACTCCCGGCAGCGGCAGCAGATCGTGGGATGCTCGGCGCTCTCGCCGATCGAGGTGGCGTAGACCCAGCAGCGCTCGCATTTCATCCCCGGCGCCGGCTGCACCCGCACCTTCACGCCCGGTAGCTCGGCGCTCTCGAACGCCCCCGCGAGCGGGGCCTCCTGAACCAACTCGGCCGCGGAGACGATCAGGATCGAACGCAGCTCCCCTGCAAAGGGCGCGAGCTCGGCAAAGAGCTCGGGCCCGACCGAAACGGTCACAGCCGCGTCCAGCGCATGGCCGATCAGTTTCTGCACCCGCGCCGCTTCGAGCGCCTTGGTCACCTCGGCGCGCACCTTGAGCAGGCTCTCCCAGCGCTCGGCCAGGGCCGCGTCCACCAGCCCCTCCTCCGGCGCAGGAAACTGCGCCATGTGGATGCTGGCGGTCTTGTCGACCGCCGCCGGCATGTGCTGCCAGACCTCCTCCGCGGTGAAGGGCAGGATCGGGGCCATCACCCGGGCGATCGCGCTGAGCAGGCGGTGGAGTGCCGCCTGCGCGCTGCGGCGTTCGGCCGAGCGGGCCGGCGAGGTGTAGAGCCGGTCCTTGAGGATGTCGAGGTAGAGCGCCGAGAGGTCCACGGTGCAGAAGTGGTGCAGCGCGTGGTAGATGGTGTGGTACTCGTAGCGCTCGTAGGCCTGGCGGATTTTGGCAAGCAGCACCTGCAGCCGGTGCAGGATGAACCGGTCGATCTCGAGCATCGCGCTCGGCGCCGGCCGGTCCCGGTCCGGGTCGTAGTCGTAAAGGTTGCCGAGCATGAACCGGCAGGTGTTGCGGATGCGGCGGTAGGCGTCGCTCAGCTGGGTGAGGATGGTGT
>JBFYWT010000187.1:0-7673 GCA_041310895.1 Desulfobacteraceae bacterium
CTAACTAAAGGAGGGGCTATGCGCAAACTCGTATTCGGACTGATCTTCGCCCTACTGCTGGCGCCGCTATCCGGCTGGTGCGCCGGCCAGGCGGCCACCGGCGGCACCCTCATCTGGGGCCGCGGCGGCGATTCGGTGTCGCTCGATCTCGCCCAGGCGACCGACGGCGAGTCCATCAAGGCCGGGATCCAGGTGCTCGAAAACCTGGTCATCTTCGGCAAGGACTCCATGGACGTCGAACCCCAGCTGGCCGAATCCTGGAAGGTCTCCGCGGACGGCCTCACCTGGACCTTCAAGCTGCGCAAGGGGGTCAAGTTCCACGACGGCCACCCCTTCAACGCCCAGGCGGTTTACGACTCCTTCGCGCGGGTCATCTTCAAACAGCACCCGTTCAACAGCTACGGCCAATGGAAGTACCTGGGGCTCTCGCTCGGGCCGGTGAAGGACATCAAGGTCATCGACGAGTACACCATCGCGCTCGTGACCGAAAAGCCCTACGCGCCGCTCCTGAACAACCTGGCCCTCTGGCTCTGCCCGATCGTCTCCCCCAAGGCCATGGCCGACTACAAAGACAAGATCGGGATGCATCCGGTCGGCACCGGGCCGTTCAAGTTCGTGAGCTGGACCAAGGACGATCAGATCGTGCTCGAGCGCAACAACGAGTACTGGGGCGAGAAGGCCAAGGTGGGCAAGATCATTCTCAAGTCCATCCCTGAGCCGTCGGCGCGCCTGATGGCGCTGCAATCCGGCACGGTCGACATCGCCGACGACCTGGACCCGGATTCCATCGCGCTCGTGAAGAAGAATGCCAAGCTGGCCGTGATCGAGCGGCCGAGCGTCAACGTGGGCTATCTCGCCTTCAACACCCAAAAGCCGCGCCTGAAGGACCCCAAGGTGCGCCAGGCCTTGAGCCACGCCATCGACCGGGACACCCTGATCAAGAGCATTTTTGCGGGGCTCGCCATCCCGGCCAAGAACCCGTTCCCGCCCTCCATCTGGTCCTACAACGACTCCCTCAAACCCTACGACTACAACCCGGACAAGGCCAAGAAGATGCTGGCCGAGGCCAAGTTTGACTTCAACACCGAGATCGAGCTCTGGGCCATGCCGGTCTCCCGCGCGTATATGCCCGATCCAGTGAAGACGGCCGAGCTGATCCAGGCCTACTTTGCGGCGGTGGGCGTGATGGCCAAGATCGTTCGCCACGAGTGGGCCGCTTACCTCAGCAAGACCTCCAACGGTGAGCACGACATGTGCATGCTCGGCTGGCTCGGCGGCAACGCCGACCCGGACAACTTCCTTTATGGCCTGCTCTCGGCCGACTCGGCCAAAACCCCGGGGGCCGCCAACGTGGCCATCTGGAAGAATGCCGAGTTCACGGACCTCTGCCTGAAAGGTCAGAAAACCTTCGACAAGGCCGAGCGTACCAAGATCTACCTGAAGGCACAGGAGATTTTCAACGCGGAAGCGCCCTGGGCGCCGCTGGTGCACACCAAGGTTGTGCGCTGCTACAGCAAGAAGCTGCACGACGTGCCCCTGCGGCCGAACGGGTTGAACTCGTTCCAGATGGTCTGGAAAGACAAATGACGACCTGCGGGTTTTAATGACAGGGTTCAACGGTTCAAGGTTGAACTGATGTGTTTCCAACCGTGAACCGTTGAACCGTGAACCGGCCGGCCATGCCCATCGGCTACATCGCCAAGCGCCTCTTCCACCTGGCCCTGATCATGCTCGGGGTCTCCGTCCTGGTCTTCCTGATGCTGCGGATGATCCCGGGGGACCCCGCGCGCCTGCTGCTCGGCGAGTTCGCCACACAGGAAGATTTGGCGCGGCTGCGGACCCAGATGGGTCTTGACCGGTCCTATCCCCTCCAGTACGGCATCTATCTCACGAACATCCTCCAGGGCGACTTGGGCCATTCCCTGCGCAACGGGGCGCCGGTTGCCGGCGAGATCGGCGTGCGGCTGGTGGCGACCCTGGAGCTTTCCGTGGCGGCCATGCTGATCGCCACACTGGTGGGGATCGCGGCGGGCGTGATCTCTTCGGTACGGCAGTATTCCGTCTTCGATTACGGTTCGATGTTCATGGCCCTGATCGGCGTCTCCATGCCGATCTTCTGGCTGGGCCTCATGCTGATGTACTTTCTGGCCGTCATGTTCCCGATCATGCCCATGATGGGGCGGATCGGAATGGGCAGCGAGCCGGAGGTGGTCACCGGGCTGATGCTGGTGGACACCCTGCTGGCGGGCGAACTCGAGGGCTTTGTCGATGCGCTGCACCACCTGATGCTGCCCGCCGTCACGCTTGCGACCATCCCCATGGCGATCGTTGCGCGCATCACCCGCTCCGCGATGCTCGAGGTGCTCAACAAGGACTACGTGCGTACGGCGCGCGCCAAGGGCATGGGGGAGGCGGTGGTCATCCTGCGCCACGCCCTGCGCAACGCCTTTCTGCCGGTCGTGACCGTGCTGGGGTTGAACCTCGGACTGCTCCTGGGCGGGGCCGTCCTGACCGAAACCATTTTTTCCTGGCCCGGCCTGGGGCGTTATGTCGTGGACTCCCTCATGGCGCGGGACTACGCGGCGGTGCAGGGCTGCATCCTCGTTTTCGCCGGACTGATGACCTTCATCAACCTGATCGTCGACCTGGTCTACGCGCTGCTCGACCCGAGGATCCGCGTCCATGCGTAAGTGGGAGACCTTCCAGGACCTGCTGCGCAGCCGCAGCGCCGCCTTCGGCATGGGGCTGATCGCCCTGGTGCTGCTGGTAGCCGTCATCGGCCCGATGCTCGCTCCGCACGACCCCCTCGTACCCGCCCCCCTCGACCGGTTGCAAGGGCCGAGCACCGACCACCTTTTCGGCACCGACAGCCTGGGCCGGGACATTTTCAGCCGGGTGATCTACGGCGCGCGCATTTCGATTTTGATCGGGTTGATTTCGGTTTCGATCTCGCTGCTGCCGGGGACCCTCCTGGGGCTCGTGGCCGGCTACTTCGGCGGGAGGGTCGACAGCCTCGTCATGCGGCTGATGGACATGCTGCTCGCCTTTCCGGCGATTCTGCTCGCCATCTTTATCACGGCCATCCTGGGCCCCAGCCTGCCCAACACCATGGTGGCGGTGGGGATCGTCTACATCCCGCACTACGCCCGCATCGTGCGCGCGAGCGTTCTCTCCCTCAAGGAGCAGCTCTTCGTCCAGGCCATCGCCCACCTGGGCGGCGGACATGCGCGCATCCTGGGGCGGCACATCCTGCCGAACGCCCTGCCGCCGATCATCGTCTACGCGACGCTCGGCATGGGCACGGCCGTGCTCCAGGCGGCCGCCCTGGGGTTCCTGGGCCTCGGCGCCCAGCCGCCTCAGCCGGAGTGGGGCGCCATGCTGAGCGAGGGCCGCCAGTACATCCAGATCGCCCCGCACGTGGCGGCCTTTCCGGGTGCGGCCATCCTTCTCCTGGTGCTCGGGTTCAACCTCTTCGGGGACGGCCTGCGGGACGTGCTCGACCCCGCGTTGAGGTCGCTGTGAAAGCGCGCGGCGCGGGCGAACCGGTGCTCCGGATCATCGGGCTCAAGACCCAGTTCCAGACCCGGGCCGGGGTGGTGAAGGCCGTGGACGGCCTCGACCTCGAGATCCAGGCCGGGGAGACCTTCGGGCTGGTGGGCGAGAGCGGCTGCGGCAAGAGCGTCACGGCGCTCTCCATCCTGCGGCTGCTGCCCAGGCCGGCCGGTCGTATCGCCGCGGGCCGCATCCTCTTCGACGGCAAGGACCTGGCCGCGGTCGCCGAGGCGGAGATCCGCCGGATCCGCGGCAACCGCATCTCCATGATCTTCCAGGAGCCCATGACCTCGCTCAACCCGGTCTACACCATCGGCTTCCAGATCGAGGAGGTGCTGCGCCGGCACCGCGGCATGAACCGCGCCGAGGCCCGGGATGAAGCGGCCCGCACGCTTGGCCTCGTGGGCATGCCCGAGCCCGAGGCGCGTCTCGACGACTACCCGCACCAGTTTTCGGGCGGCATGCGCCAGCGGGCGATGATCGCCATGGCGCTTGCCTGCCGGCCGGCGCTCATGATCGCCGATGAGCCGACCACGGCCCTGGATGTCACCATCCAGGCCCAGATCCTCGACCTGATCGCCCGCCTGAAGCAGGAGTTCGACATGTCGGTGCTTCTCATCACGCACGACCTGGGGGTGGTGGCCGAGACCTGCCGGAACGTGACGGTGATGTACGCCGGCAAGGCGGTCGAGAGCGCCGGCGTGGAGGCGCTCTTCCGCCGGCCGGCCCACCCTTACACGGTCGGGCTTTTCAATTCCCTGCCGCGGGCCGGCGGCCGGGCCGGTGCGCTCAACCCGATTCCGGGCGTGGTGCCGAGTCTTGTCAACCTGCCGCCGGGATGTGCCTTTCAGGAGCGCTGTTTCCGGCGCCACGCGGCCTGCCGCGAGGAGCCGCCGTGGCGCGCGATCGCCCCGGGCCACCACGCCCGCTGCTGGCAGCCGTCGGAGTAGGGCCATGGCGGAACCGATTCTCGTCGCCGAACAGGTCGCCAAGCACTACCCCCTGAAGGGGGCGGGGTTCTCGCGTCGCCGCGGCCGGGTGCTGGCGGTCACGGATGTATCGCTCCGCGTGGCGGCAGGCGAGGTCTTCGGTCTCGTGGGGGAGAGCGGTTGCGGCAAATCCACGCTGGGCCGGGCGCTGCTGCGCCTGGAAGAGCCGACCGCGGGCCGGGTGCTTTTTTGCGGTGAGGATCTCTCCGGCTTCGATCGGCTGCGCCTGCGGGCGTTTCGGCGCGAGGCCCAGATCGTCTACCAGGATCCCTACTCGTCCCTCAACCCCCGCCGCCGGATCGGGGATCTCCTCGGCGAGCCTCTCGATATTCATGCGATCGGTACGCCCCGCGAGCGGCAGGAGCGGGTGGCGTGGCTGCTCGAGGTGGTGGGGCTTCTGCCCGAACACGCCCGCCGCTACCCCCACGAGTTCTCCGGCGGCCAGCGCCAGCGCATCGTCATCGCCCGGGCCCTGGCCCTCAACCCGCGGCTGCTGCTGGCCGATGAGCCGGTCTCGGCCCTGGACGTGTCGATCCAGGCGCAGGTGATCAACCTCCTGCAGAAACTGCAGGCGGAATTCCGGCTGACCTACATCTTCATCTCCCATGACCTGCGGCTGGTGGAGTACATCGCCGACCGCGTGGCCGTCATGTACCTGGGCCGCCTGGTGGAGCTCGCGCCCAAGCAGGAGCTCTACCGCCGGCCGCTCCACCCCTACACCGAAGCCCTGCTCTCGGCCGCTCCGGTGCCGGACCCGCGGGCGCAAAAGCACCGCATCCTGCTCTCCGGCGACGTACCGAGCCCCATCAACCCGCCCGCCGGCTGCAGCTTTCACCCACGCTGCCGCGAGAGCCGCCCGGTCTGCTCGCAGCAATTTCCTGAATTCCGCGACCTCGGCTCCGGCCGCTGGATCGCCTGCCATAACCGGTAAAATGAAAGTCGGAGTTCCGAGTTGGAGTCGGAGCAGGAGAAGCAATGCCTATAATGCGCTAGAATGCCTAAAATGCCTAAAATTTGAAACGGCGCACGGCTTGCGGCGACCGGTTCACATTAAAAAAACTTGGAGGACAAACCAGACAACGAATTAACCGGTCAACTAGCAACAGGTCAACTGAACACCAAACATCCATTCACCCATTCACCCAATAACCCAATCAACTATTCACCAAACACCAAACACCAAGAACTAAACACCCCATTGACTCTGGCTCGGAACTCCGACTCTGACTCCCGCTTAGACCCGCCCGCCGCTCCAGCGGAGCTTGGATTTGAGGACATCGAAGTAGGGGCGTCCGGGGACGTTGATCAGGTTCACGGGGTGGGCGCTCTGGCGCACCGTGATCACGTCGCGGTCGGTCAAGGCGAGCCCTTTCTGGCCGTCGAAGGTGAGCAGGATGTCGGAGGAGCCCTTCTGGAGGCGGATCGCGATTTCAACCCCGTCGGGGACGACCAGGGGGCGGATGGTCAGCGTGAAGGGGCAGATGGGGGTGATGATGATCCCCGGCACATGCGGGTGGACCACCGGGCCGCCGGCCGCCAGCGAATAGGCCGTCGAGCCGGTGGGGGTTGAGATTATCAGCCCGTCGGCCCGGAACGTGGTCAGGAAGTGGCCGTCGATCAGGGTGTCGATGGTCGCCAGGCGGGCCAGGGCGCCCTTGTTGATCACGATGTCGTTCAGCACCGTCTCGCGCGCCAAAAGCTGGCGGCCGCGGTGCACCCGCACTTCCAGGCGCATGCGCCGGGTCAGGGTGAACTCCCCGGCCAGCACTTTTCCCGCGGCCTGGAAGAGATCCTCGGCCGCGATCTCCGCCAGAAACCCCACCTCGCCGAGCTTGACCCCCAGGACCGGGACGTCGCGGTCCCCGATCCAGCGCACGGCGCTCAGAAAGGTGCCGTCGCCCCCCAGCACGAAGACGCAAAAGAGGCCGCGGGGCGGTGCGACCTGGCGGCGTTCGAACCCCCGCGGGGACGGCGAAGGGCTCTGGCGGCGCAGGACCTCGACCCCGTGCGTGCGCAGCCAGGCCTCGAACTCGTCCGCCGCGGCCGCCGCGTGCGGGTCCTTTTTCACATAGACCCCTACCCGGCGCGGCCCCTGACCGGAACCACCTTTCCGTGCAGCGCTCACGGCCTTTTCTCCTCATCCGCTACGTGATGTTGCGTCTTTCATACAAGCTTGACCCGCTGCGGTCAACCTCGACGGAGGCACCCACTATAGCCTGTAATGATGACTTCGTATAAGGTCCAAGTTCAAGGCGCGCGAATCGCGCGGCGCGAGGCGTATCCCGCCATGGCGGGACAGAAATTGGGCCTTATACGAAGTCATCACGCGTCGGGGAAGTCGGCGGCCCGGAACCCGAGATTGCCGTAGCGGTGGTAATTGATGCTGACACATTGCTGGCGGTAGTAATGCAGAAGCTCCAGGCGTCCCTCCATCAGGACCGGGCGGCAGGCGATATGGAAGCCGGCGTCGGCGGCGGCGGCCAGGATAGCGGGGGGCACCCGCCCGGGGGCGGCGTAGCGGATGCGGTCGACCTTCGCTATCAGGTCCGCCACCTCGGCGTCCGTCTCCGGGAAGACCGGGGCGCTGCCCGTAAGCCGGCGCCCTTCCGGACCGTAGAGGAACCTTACGGCCGGGGTGTCCGTGCCCGGCGGGATGCTGACCCGCAGCCGGTTGCCCGTAGCGCGCACCGCGGCGAGCCGCGCCAGGGTTTCGAAGAGCGTATCCTCGGGGTGCAGGCGGACGAGGATGGTGCCGAGCGGGAGGTGGCGCAGCCGGTTGTCTTGGCCGCGCAGGTGGACCGGATCGATCTCGCGCGCAAACTCGCGCTCCACGTGATGGAGATAGCTGCGGATGGCGAAAAGCGTCCGGCGCAGATCGACCGCCGCCGCACCGAACTCGCCCCAGCTGAGCTTTAGTTCCCAGCGCTGGGCCAGGCGCAGCAGCGGATGGGGTGTTTCGATCGGGCCGACCGGGGGCGGTCCGGTCTCCTCAACGGCGAGAAACTGCGCGACATAGTGCGGGCCGCCCGCCTTCAGGCCCGCCCCCACCGCGGATTTGCCCATCCCGCCGAAGGGCTGGCGCAGGACGACGGCCCCGGTGGTGCCGCGGTTGATGTAGAGGTTTCCGGCCCG
>JBFYWT010000237.1:0-2969 GCA_041310895.1 Desulfobacteraceae bacterium
CGCCATGTACGACAAGATGTGGGATCACCTGGTGCCGCATTTCCAAAAAGGAGTGGTCGCCAAGCTGAAAGAACTTCAATCGTTTGAGTCCGTGATCTACCCGCTGGAAGGGCAAATGCCGGATTCCGCGGTGGCGCTGTCAGGCAGGATCACCGAGGTGGAAAAGGGCAATGCCGCCTTGCGATGGATTGTCGGATTCGGGGCCGGGCAGGAGAGAGTCAAAGGGACTTTTTTCATCCGTAACGTGCAGGGCGAGGAACTCCTGGAGTTCGAGGCCGAAGAGACCTACGCGGGTGGCCTGGGAATCGGAGGGGCCGGCTTCGTGGACATCGAGGATCTCATGCTGAAGTTCGGCGAAAGCGTCGCCAAACGCACCTCGCGCTGGGCCGAGGGCAAGCCGATCGAACAGACCACGGTCAAATAGGCCGGGCCCTCTGCACCGATAGGGCACAGGCCGGCTTAAATCGAGTGCTTCGGGCGGGCCTTGAGGATGAATTCCTCGAGCGCCGATTCCAGGTCCGGCGTGCCGATTTCCTGGAGGTTGTAAAAGACCCGCGTGGCCGGCCTTTTGATCTTAAGAATGCGGCCGAGGTCGATGGGGGTTCCGATGATCACCGCGTCGCACTCCGCGGCATTGATGGTCGACTCAAGATCCTTCAGCTGCCCGGCGCCGTAGCCCATCGCCGGCAGCACCGCACCGATGCCCGGATAGATCCGAAACGTCTCCTTGAGCCGGCCCACCAGGTACGGCCGAGGGTCGACGATCGCCGTCGCCCCGAACTTGCGCGCGGCCACCGTCGCCGCCCCGATCGTCATCCCGCCGTGGGTCAGGGTGGGACCGTCATCGACCGCCAGCACACGCCGGCCGCGGATCACGGCAGGGTCCTCCACCGTGATGACCGATGCGGCCTCGATCACAAGCGCCCTGGGATTGACGGCAGCGATGTTGCGGCGCACGGTATCGATGCCCTCCGGGCCGGCGCTGTCGATCTTGTTGATCACCACCACATTGGCGAGGCGCAGGGTGACGTTCCCCGGGTAGTAACTCATTTCGTGGCCGGGACGATGGGGGTCCACCACCGTCACGTGCAGGTCGGGCGCGAAAAAGGGGAAGTCGTTGTTGCCCCCTTCCCAGAGGATCACGTCGCAGCCGTCCGGGTCGCTTTCGGCGGCCCTTAAAACGGCCTCGTAGTCCACCCCGGCATAAATCACGTGGCCGCGCACGACGTGGGGCTCGTACTCCTCCATCTCCTCGAGGGTGCACTTGTGCTGCATCAGATCGCGGATCGTCGCGAAGCGCTGAACCTTCTGCGCGGCCAAGTCGCCATAGGGCATGGGGTGGCGGACGGTGACCACCTTTAACCCTTTGGCCATCAGGATCTCGATGATCCGCCGCGCGGTCTGGCTCTTGCCGCATCCCGTGCGCACCGCCCCCACCGAAACGACCGGCTTCGCGCTCTTCAGCATGGTCGCCTTCGGGCCGAGAAGCACGAAGCTCGCGCCCGCCGCCTGAGCGACGGCGGCGATCGTCATCACGTGTTGGTAAGAGACATCGCTGTAGGCAAAGACGCACTCGCTCACGTCGAGCGCCCGGATCAGCTTGGGCAGGTCCGATTCGGGGTGGATGGGGATTCCTTTGGGATAGAGCGGGCCCGCCAAGGCGCCGGGGTACCGGCGGCCCGCGATGTCCGGGATCTGGGCCGCGGTGAAGGCGACCACCCGGTAGGCCTCGTTTTCGCGGTAGACCATATTGAAGTTGTGAAAATCCCGCCCCGCGGCCCCGATGATGATGACGTTTTTAGGCTTCATGGATGCTCGTTTCTGGGGCGACCGGCTGACTTTACTCCACTTCCGTCCCCGCTTCCCCCGCGACGGCGCGCTCGATATCCTCGATGTGGCAGATGATGCCGCGGCTGCCGGTGGCCCGGTGGAACTCCAGGAGCGCCTGCACCTTGGGCCCCATGGAACCGGCCGGGAAATGGCCCTGCGACCGGTAGCCCTCCAGTTCGGCCGCCGACACCCGGCACAGCTGCCGCTGCTGCGGCGTGCCCCAATCGAGGCAGACCCCTGGCACATCGGAGGCGATGAGGAAGGCATCGGCCTTGATCTCGGCCGCGAGCACGGCGCTGGCCAAGTCCTTGTCGATGACGGCGTCCACCCCTCTGAATTTGCGCTCACGACGGATGACCGGGATCCCGCCCCCGCCGCAGCAGATGACGATGAAGCCTGTTTCAATCAGCTTCTTGATCTCGCGGTGCTCGACAATCGCAAGCGGCGTGGGACTCGCCACCACCCGCCGAAAGCCCTTGTCGGTCTTGACCATCTTGTAAGGCAGGCGCCGCGCCTCTTCTTCGCTATGGAAAGGCCCGATCGGCTTGGTGGGGGTTTGAAAGGCCGGGTCCTTTTCGTCCACCACGACGTAGGAGATCAGGGAGACGAAGAGCTGCTCGTTCGTGACGCCGATCTCCATCAGGGCCCGGTCGAGGGTGGATTCGATCATGTACCCGATCTGCCCCTGGGTCATGGCCACGATGATTTCGAGCGGCATGTCGGGCACCTCGCGGCAGCTCTCCTGCTGCAGCAGGAGGTTCCCCGCCTGGGGGCCGTTGCCGTGGGTGATCACGATGCGGTAGTCCCGGGAGAGGCGCGCGATCTGGCGCATGGGCGCCTTCAGGTTGGCGAACTGCTCCTCGGCCGTTCCCTTCTGCCCTTTCTGGATCAGGGCATTGCCGCCAAGGGCGATCAGCAAAAGCGGTTTATTAGAGGGATTCATCTTTCAGATTATTGCACTCGTTGCTCGTTACTCGTTACTTAAAGTTGCCACAATGATGGCCTTGATGGTGTGCAACCGGTTCTCGGCCTGGTCGAAGACGACGGAGGCGGGAGATTCGAACACCGCGTCGGTCACCTCCATGGCCTCGAGCCCGAACCTCCGGAAGATGGCTTCCCCGGTCTCGGTCTGCCGGTCG
>JBFYWT010000238.1:0-3437 GCA_041310895.1 Desulfobacteraceae bacterium
AGAGGAGTTCAGCGCCAGGGTCAAGCGCAACGTCATAGACAATTTTGACCAAAGCATCTCCGTTTATCAGGCATTTGAAGAGAAGCATGGCTTCTTTTCAGCTCTCGCCTTAAAACTGGCCAAAACCATCGGACTGAGGGTCGGCGCATCGGTGCTGGACGTGGGATGCGGCACGGGGATCTCCGCCAGGATGCTGCACGATCGCTTGGGCTGCAGCGTGCTGGGGGTGGATTTGTGCTCCGCCATGGTGGCTGCCGGGTGTTCGGCGTGCAATGTCCCCGGCATCTGTCTGGCGGTGGGGGACGGGGAGGATCTGGCCCCGGTGGTGAAAGGCCGGCATTTCGATTATGTGCTCTACAACGCCTCGATTTTTATCTTTCCCGACGTTTCGAAAACCATAAATGAAGCCTTTGCCTGCCTTCAAAGCGGCGGGAAAATCGCCTTCTCTTTCTATCCCGAGCTGGTGGGGGAGAACGACGAGGACCTCTTTGCCGTGGCGTTTCAGCGGCTGGGCGAGCCCCTGCCGCGATTTCGCGTGATCAGCGATTACGTTAAAGTCACCGAGGCCCTGAACCGACGCTGCGCCAATATCCGCCACCATCGCTGGGAGCGTCCGCTGGATATTGAATTTTTGCAGGATTTTTTTTCGATACCGGCGCAGTCAGCGTCACTCTTTCCGGGGCGCAGCTATGAGGCCCGGCAAGAGTTGGTGAAGCGCCTGTTTGCCACCCTTATCGATTTGACCGACAAGGGGCGGATTGTGTGGCGCATGGCGGAAGGCCTAAAAACGGATTGCACGGCCGTCGGTGATCCACACCTCCCCCCCGGCGGGCGGCCCGTGCGGCATCCATGACGGCTCCGATGGGCATTGCTTGCGAATTCAACCATTGCTTGCAAAGCCACCGGGCTGCCGCCGCAGCGCCGCTCCGGAGGTTGCGACCGGTGCACCGGATTCCATTTTACGATCCATTTCTAACTTCCCTTTCCCCGTGGCCCCCAAAACTGTCCAGGGTGCGGCCGGTCGCCGCCTGGACCCGCTCCGCGATCGCCCGGGCGGCGTCCAGCCGGCGGCGGGCAGCGGCTCGGGCCTCGGGGTCTGTGGTTTTCTCCCCCACCCGGTCAGCGAAGCGCTCGGCAAGCATCACGAACCGGTTCGCCTTGACGAGTTTGTCCGCCAGGTAGACCACCTCGGCCTCCCGGACCGGCCCCTCGGTCTTCACCGCCACGTCCATGTGGGCCTCGACGACCTCGGCCATGAGCGGCAGGTCGAGGGCCCGCAGCAGCGCCCCGCCACGGAGCGCGTGGTTCGACGCCCCCCGAAACATGTCGTGGACCAGGGCCGCACCCCTGACCAACCCGAGGTCCAGCCCGGACCCGGCCGCGTTGAGGGCTTCGGCGATCCGCGAGGCCACGTCCGCCACGGCCCGGCAGTGGGCCGCGACCGCCGGCGGCACCTGAAGCCGCTCCAGAAGTGCGCCGCACTCCGCGAGCGAGAGGACCCCGCGCCTTTCCAAGCGCTCGGTCAGACAGCGGTGGTCCTCCGGCCGGTCCATGTCCAGGTGGATGCCCTCGTCCGCCACCGGGACGTCCAGGGCGTAAGCCTCCAGGCGGCGCAGCAGGGCGGCCAGGCCGCCGCCCTCCCGCCAGGAGAGAATCCGCTGGATGTGACGCATGCCAATCAGAGGCGGGTGGCCCCTTCGGCCCCCGAAGGTCGGGTGGCAGACGGCGGTTCCGCCCTTCGGTAGGGCCGCCAGCAGCTCCCGCAGGGTCGAAGGCCGGACCAGGGGGATGTCCACCGGCAGCACGAAGAACGCCTCCGTGCCGGCGGCCAGGCTCGCCGCCCCGGCCGCCACCGAGGAGAACATGCCCGCCGCGTAGGCCGGGTTGAGCTCGCAGCGGGCGCCCAAGCCCTCCACCCGGGGGGTCAGCTCGGCGGCCCGATGCCCCACCACCACGTGGACGGTCCCCACCCCCACGGACTGAAAGAGGCGGACGGCCCGCTCCAGGAGGGTCACCCCCCCCAGAGTCATCAGTGGTTTGAAGTCCCCCATGCGCACCGAAAAGCCGGCCGACAGAACCAGGGCCGCGGCGGATGCCGGATTCACGACCGCCGCCTGCGGGCCCGAACCTGGATCAGTTCGGCCACGATGCTGAACGCGATCTCCTCGGGGGTTTCCGCGCCGATGGGCAAACCGATGGGGGAAAACACCCGCTGCAGGTCGGCCTCGGTGAAGCCTTCCTGGCGCAAGGCTGCGTAGATGTGGTCCCGCTTGCGCCGGCTGCCGATCATCCCGATGTAGCCGGCGTCGGTTCGGAGCGCCTGGGCAAGCACCGTCTTGTCGTGGAGGTGCCCGCGGGTCAGGATGACGACGAAGGCGTCAGGGTCGAGCCGGCACCCGTTCAGCGCAACCCCGAATTCCGGCACCACCCGGACCTCCTCCGCATCGGGGAAACGCTCGAGGCTGGCGAATTCCGGCCGATCGTCCACCACCACCACGCGGAACCCGGCGAACGCGGCCAGCCGGGAGGTGGGATGGGCCACGTGTCCGGCGCCGAAGAGGTAGACGATCTCCCCCGGCAGCACCGCCTCGACCACGGCCAGATCTCCCCCCAGGGCCACGGTGCGCAGGCCGACTTCGCCCCCGCCCTCGTCCAGGATGCGCTCGAGCACCTCGTCGGGGAGGCTGCGGCCGCCGAAGACCAGCCGGCGGTCCTGCAGAAGGAGGTGGTCGGTGCCCGCCACCGCCGCCCCCGAAAACCGGATCACGGTCACCACGTGGCAGGCCTCCCGCCGCGCGAGGGCGTCCCGCCAGCCCCGGAGCGCCCCCTCGGCCGGGCTCCCCGGCGCGACGCACTCCAGGAGCACCTCCAGCCGGCCGCCGCAGATCATGTCCATGGCGGCCACCTCGGAGCGGGTCAAGTCGAAGGGCATCACCCGGGGGCGCTTGGATCGCAGCACCCCGCCGGCCGCTTCGATGACTTTGGCCTCCACCAGCCCGCCGCCGATGGTACCCCGGATCCTGCCGTCCGCGGTGACGATCATCCGGGTGCCCGCCGTCCTCGGGGTGGACCCGTGGCGGCTCACGATGGTGGCCAGTACGAAGGGCCGCCCCTCGTCCAGCAGCCGGGCGGCCGTTTCCGGAATAGAATTCATGGTGCCGCGCCCTCCTGTCTTCTATCGACGATGATGCGTTTGGCGGCCCCAGTCGAGGCCTCTTTTCCGGTCCCCAAGCGCACGGGTTCGATGGCCAGGAGCCCCCGGCCCAGCGCGTCCCGGACCGCCGGCAGGCGGGCCAGGGCGCCGCGGATGTCGCTCCCGTCCAATTCGTCCCCGCCGGGGGCGCCCTGGACCGTCAGCCGCAGCCCCGGGGGCCCCTCCCCGGGAACCAGCTCGGCATGGAAGTCGATCACCCCAGGCAGGGTGAAAAGCGCCTCGT
>JBFYWT010000003.1:0-4917 GCA_041310895.1 Desulfobacteraceae bacterium
TTTAAATTTTCGTTAGTGGGAGCGGCTCCCAGCCGCGGTTGTTTTTTCCGTGCTGCAGTTACCCTCAAGGATCTTCGTATCGCGGCTGGAAGCCGCTCCCACACGAAACTTATCGGCGTAACCCTGCGACTCTCGCAATCCTCGCCGCCAATCAACCCTGAACTACTTCGGCACCACCATGGAGGCGAACCCGTCTTTCTGCAGACGGTCCACGGTGCCCCGGGCGGATTCGCGGGTGGGGAACTCCCCCATGCGGACGCGGTACCAGGTGCCTTTGTCGGCGATGGCGACGGCCTCGACGTGGGCGGCGTAACCGCGCTGCCGCAGGCGGTCCACCGTGCGCCGGGCCTCCTCCTCGCTCTTAACGGCGGAAACCTGTACTGTAAAACCCTGCCCGGGTGCGGCGGCAGCGGGCGCCGGGGCGGTTGCCGGCGAAGCGGCCGGCTTCTCCACCTTGGCTGCGGCCGCCGTCTCCGCGGCCTTGGGGGCCGGCGGTTCGACCCGGACGGCATCCGCCGGGGGTGGTTTGGGCACCCTCGGCATATCCGCATCGTCCCGGTTCTTCGGGAGGGCCTCGTAGAAGTCGAGGTTGGTCTTGTCCTTCATCCGGGCCGGATCGGCCGAAGGGGCCCCGCGCCGGGGCTCGCGCTCCTGTTTCTTCAAGGACTCGAGGGTCTTCTTGAGCTGATCGAGATCGAAACGAATGGGGGCGGTGTCCCGGCCGACCATGACCCCCATGCCGAACATCCACCCGCAGACGACGAAGGCCACCACCACCCAGGCGGCGACGGCCTTGCGGCTGAGAACAAGTCCGGGTTTCGCGCCCGGGGTCTGAGAAGGCGGTTTCGACATATCGTGGATGATTAGAAGTGGTTTCACAACCTCGGATCACGGTTGCGGGCAAGGCGCAGGCCGATTCGAAAGCGGAGCAACCTAAATAAGGTTGTGAGCACGTTCGAGAGGCCTGCATCGCAGCCCCCAGCCGTCAGACGGGGTTATGAGACCACTTCTAGAGGCTTTCGCAAACCAAGTCAAGGTGGTTGCCGCTCGGATGCGGCCATATGCAAGGCTTGTTTTGCCCTTGACACGGCCGCCGCCTTCACATAGCGTGGTGGCGTGAAAAGCGGCGGGCCGGAGCCCGCCCCATAAAGTCCTTGATTCAGACGACTTTGTAAAAAGCCCAAGATCAAGGCGCGCTAATTCCGTGTCGCGAGGCGTACTTTTAGTACGCCGCAGCGACAACGGGATGAAGCGCAACGCAGAGATTTGGTTTTTTACAAAGTCGTCATAGTCAATTTGGCCACGAAGGCACGGATGCCATGGAGGCATCGATGCGCGTGGCCATTTTTTTTGGCTTCGCGAAAAAAAATCAAAGGGAGGACGAAATGACACTGAAGATGGCGGTTTTGGTGGCGGCAATGGTGTTGGGGATGTCCGGGTCGGCTTTGGCCCATTTCGGGATGCTGATCCCATCGAAGGCAACGGTGTCTCAAGGAGATCCCAAGACCCTGAATCTCCAGCTCTCTTTTTCACACCCGATGGAGATGGCGGGAATGGACATGGTCAAGCCCAGGGCCTTCGGGGTTGTCGTGGGTGATTCGAAGGAGGACCTGCTCGCCGCCCTCAAACCGGGCAAGGTCATGGACAAGGGCGCCTGGACCGCGGCCTACCCGCTAAAAAGGCCGGCGGTCTACACCTTCTTCATGGAACCGGAGCCCTATTGGGAGCCGGCCGAGGATTGCTTCATCATCCACTATACCAAAGTGGTGGTGCCTGCCTTCGGCGACGAGGAGGGCTGGGACAGGGAGGTCGGACTGAAGACCGAGATCGTCCCGTTGACCCGCCCCTTCGGTCTTTATGCCGGCAACGTCTTCCAGGGGATCGTCATGCTGGACGGCAAGAGAGCGCCCTACGCCGAGGTGGAGGTCGAATTCTACAACGCGGACAACTCCGCGGAGGCACCGAATGAGTACATGGTCACCCAGGTCGTCAAGTCCGACCGCAACGGGGTCTTCACCTATGCCGCCACCGCCCCCGGCTGGTGGGGGTTTGCGGCGCTGTCCACCGCGGATTTCAAGCTGAAGAAGGACGGGAAAGACAAGGCGGTCGAGATCGGCGGAGTGATCTGGGTCTACTTTTTCGAGTGGCAGGGGAGGAAGTGAGGCCGGTGGGATTGTAGGGTTCGAGGGTCCAAGGGGTCAAGGGGTCGAGGGGGGAACCCAGGACCTCTCGGCTGGAGCCTACTCCGCCGAAGTAAAGGCTACGAAGGCCGGGAGCCGCTCCCACAACAACTGAAGTGATTGACAAAGGGCATTTCCTGGAGGTTCTATGAAACGATACGGAGTCGCGCTACTCATACTGATGTTCATCGTCGGAATAGGCAACCACGCCCTGGCCGACACCAAGGCCGTCATGAAAGAGATCCAGGACCTCAAGGAGCGGATCGAGGAGCTGGAGCAGTAGCTGGAGGAGCAGGAGGTGCTCGCCAAGCGGCAGGCGGTAAAGAGCGAGGCAAAAATGGAAGAGAAGATCGGCGGGGCGCTGGAGGAGCGCTTCGGGACCCTTGAGATCCACGGCGGGGCGATCCTCTACTACCAGGACAGCCGGACCGACGAGTTGGAAGGCGTGCGCGCGGACAGCCCCGGCGGGGCGGGCTTCAGCGCGGACCTGGCACTCACCTGGCATCCGGCCCTGCCGGTCGCGGAGGACGGCGAGCTCTTTACGCGCATCCACGCCGGCTATGGCGAGGGCGCGGATAGAACCGGCGGGGGGCGGCCGCGGCCGGCCGACGTGCTGCTGGGGAACCTCAACACCATCGCCGACGACAACACCGATAAGGACGGCGAGTTACAGCTCCTGGAGGTGCACTACACCCACCGCTTCCTCGACGGCAAGCTCAGCATCACCGGCGGCAAGGGCGAGCAGCTGGGCTTTCTGGACGACAACGCCTTCGCCAACGACGAGGGGGCGCAGTTCGTCGGCAAGCCCTTTGTCAACAACACCGTGCTCGACAGCGAAAACGAGTACACCCCGCTGATCGGGGTGAAGTTTCAGCCCGTGGAGCTCCTCTCGCTCTCCATAGTGGGGGCCTCGACCTCCCGGCCCTACGTGGAGGACTCCCCGCTCGCCGACACCTCCAAGAGCAATTACGACAACGTCTTCAGCACCCCGTTTGTGGGCGGCCAGGCCACCCTCTCGCCCAAGTTCGGCGAGCTCGAGGGCAACTACCGCTTCTACGGCTGGTACGCAGGCTACGACCACTCCAAGCTCGACGCCGACCGGAACTTCATCGACGGGCAGAAGGACGAGGGCTGGGGGCTGGGGATCTCCGCCGACCAGCAGGTGACCGAGGCGATCGGGCTCTTCGGCCGCTTCGGCTGGAACAACGAGGATGTCTACGTGGTCAAGTGGGAGGCCTCGGGCGGGGCGAACTTCAAAGGGCTGATCCCCGGCCGCGAGGAGGATGAGATCGGCCTCGGCTTCGCGGGGCTGGTACCCGACGGCCGCTTCAATGCCGACGATCCCGAGTACCACCTGGAGCTCTACTACCGCATCGCGGTGACCGAGAACCTCGCCTTCACCCCGGACATCCAGTACGTCTGGAACCCGGGCGGGGACTCCGACAACGACGGGGTCTTCGCGGGCATGGTGCGCGCGGAGTTCGGTTTTTAAAGATCTGACCGAAGTCGGTGTCCGGTCATTTTCCGGAACGCCCGGACACCTTCTTTCACATTTGTGGATCTTAAGATGGCGGGATCAACTTACCCCCAGGGTTCGCTCGGCATCGGCATCGATACCGGCGGCACCTACACGGACTCCGTGTGGTGGATCTGACGACCCGCCAGGTGCTCAACACCGCCAAGCGCCCGACCACGCCGAACGATCTCAACGGCTGCGTGGCTGCAAGCCTCGATGCCGTGCTGCCTGCCGCCATGTCCCCCCGCGTCGGGCTCATCGCCCTGTCGACGACGCTGGCGACGAATGCGCTGGTTCAGAATCGGGGCGCGGCGGTCGGGCTGATCGTGATCGGCCGAACGCGGCCTTATCTCGACCTTCCGGTTGTCTCCGTCAAGTATGTGGACGGCGGGCACCACCATACCGGGCAGGAGATCTGCCCGCTCGACTCGGAACGCCTCGTGGATCTCGTGGCCGACTTCAAGGGGCAGGTGGATGCCTACGCCGTCTGTTCGGAGATGAGCATCGTCAACCCCATCCACGAGCAGGTCGCCGCCAAGGCGATCGGACTCATGGATTCGAAGCCGGTGTTCTGCTCGCATCGGGTCAGCATCAAACCGGGGCTGAAAGAGCGGTGCGCCACGGCCGTCCTCCACGCCCGGCTGATGCCGGTGATTGGCGACTTCATCGATCACACCCGCCGGCAGCTGCAGGTCCGGGGGCTTACGGCGAAGGTCCTGATGGTCCGCGGGGATGCCTCCGCCCTGCCCATCGATGGCGTCGAGCACCAGGCGGCCGCTACCGTGGCGAGCGGGCCGGCAGCCAGCGCGTTCTATGTGCATCGCCGCCGTTCAGCCCGGCAGCAGGTCGTCATCGACTCCTAATCGGTTGTTGGACTTCCTGGAGGAAACCGGGGCCGCCACGCCCTGGCACATGCGCGAACAGCTTGGAATACCTGACATCCTTCTCGATCGGGAGCTGGCGGAGCTGATTTTCAAGAACCGGGCAGCCGGCATCGGCTTCACGTCGACCGACGCCATGCATGTACTGGGCCTCATCCGCCTGGGCGATACGGCCCGCGCCATCGGAGGCGCCGAGGTGCTGCGCCGGCTCACATCCCAGCCGGCCGACCGCTTTTGCCGGGAGGTCATCCGCTGTGCTCAGCAGAAGATCATCGCCGCCATCCTGGAGTATTTTTTCGTGAAGCAAAGCGGCGTTGCGCTCTCCGGCAGCGCCCTGATG
>JBFYWT010000044.1:0-8885 GCA_041310895.1 Desulfobacteraceae bacterium
TCCTCTCCTGCCAGGGCCGGAGGCCGCTTGAGGCCGCCGTCAGCAGCAGGCTGCAGACGATGCACAACCCCGTCGCAAAGAGGAGGCTTCTTGAGCTACTGGACATTGGGCACCCGTTTTCGCAGGCGCAACTTGACCTGGATCTCGTCGAGCAGCGGCGCGAAGCAGTTCATGAAAAGGATGGCGATCCCGATCCCCTCGGGGAAGGCCGGGTTGAATACCCGCATCAGGACCGTCAGGGTCCCGATCAGAAACCCATAGACCCAGCGGACCCCGGGCATGGCCGGCGCGGAGACGGGGTCGGTGGTCATGTAGGCGATGCCGAAGGCCGCCCCGCCCACCATCAAATGGTGCAACGGCGACAAATGAAGATAAGGCGAGCTGCCCGGCCCCGCAATCAGATTGAGGAGCCCCGCGGCCGCGAGAAATCCGAGGATGTCGCCCACGATGATGCGGTAGTCGGCCACCCCCACCGTGATGAGAAAGATCGCCCCGATGAGGCAGAGGAACGTGGCCGAGGCGCCGATCGAATCGGGGTAAAGCCCGAGAAAGAGCTTCCCCAGGCTGTAGCCGGCATCATACCAGGCCTGGGGCACGCTGCCGGTCTCGGTCGCAGCGGCGATCGCCAGCGGGGTCGCGCTGGTGAAGGCGTCCACGGGCGCCGCGCGCCCGGCGGCCAGCACCGTCCAGACGGCATCCCCGGAGGTCTGGGCCGGGTAGGCGAAATAGAGAAAGGCCCGCCCGGTCAGGGCCGGGTTGATAAAGTTGCGACCGGTGCCGCCGAAGATCTCCTTGCCGATGACGATCCCGAAGGAGATACCGAGGGCCACCTGCCAGAGCGGCTGGGTCGGCGGCAGTGTCAGGGGGAAGAGGGCGCAGCTCACGAAGAGCCCTTCGCTGATTTCGTGCTTGCGCACCGTCGCGAACAAGGCCTCCCAGAAATAGCCAACGGCGTACGTGACCACCACCATCGGCACCACGACCTGCAAACCTTTGAAGACCATGGGCCAGAAAGCCGGCGGCAGTCCCGATGCCAGGTGGGACTGGTAGCCGACATTGAAGACCCCGAAGGCGTAATGGGGCAAGAGGGCCACGATCACCAGGAACATGAATCGTTTGACGTCCAGGCGGTCGCGGACCATGGGGCTGGCTGTGGTCACGAGCGGGGGCGGGTAGAAGATGGACTCGATGTTCTCGTAGACGAAATAGTATTTTTCGAAGCGGCCGCCCTTTTCGAAGTGATGCCGCTGGGAGTCGAAAAATCGCTGGATCGGGTTCATGAGCTCACGCGATGTCGTCGTAAAACGTTTCCCGGGCGCGCCGCAGGGTCTGGAGCAGATCGATCTTGGACGGGCAGACGAACGAGCACAGCCCGCACTCCACGCAGTCGAGCAGGCCATGGGCCAGGGACTCCTCCACCTCGCCGGCCACCACGGTCTTGTAGGTCAGCTGGGGCAGGATGTCGACCGGGCAGACCCGGGCGCAGAACCCGCACTGGATGCAGGCCCGCAGCCCCCCGTGCCGGTTGCAGCTCATGCTGCGCTCGCGCGGGGGGGTGAAGGCGGAGAGGAAGGCCCGCGAGTAGCTGGGGACATCGCGCCCCGGCATTATCCACCCGAAGGGCGGGGGGCTCACGGCGCCCTCGGGCAGAAAGACCAGCGCCGTCTCCTCCACATTTAAAAATGAATCCGCAGACGCCGGGCTCCCCGTGAACACCCCCCCGGCGATGCAGCGCGTGCCGGGGGCCGCCGACCGGCCCGCGCTCAAGGCGGCGACCGGGGCGCCGATCCGGGCCCTGACGTGGCGGGGGTGCTTCGCCCCGGGACCCGCCAGGGAGAGCGTCTGCTCAGTGGGGTAGCGGCCGGTCATGAGAAACTGCGCGAGCAGGAGCAGCCCCTGCCCGGAGAGGTACCAGGCGTGGTTCTCCGCGGCCGAGCGCTTGATGCGGTAGAGCAGCACGCCGGGATCGTGCGCGGGGTAGCTTCCGGTGATGACGTGGGTGAGACGGGTCTTGAGTCCGTTCAATCCCGCGGCGCTTTCCTTAAGCGCCGAGACCTTGACGGGGGCCTCGGCCGCCCGTTCCAGCATCCGGATTCCGTAATCGAAGAGCGCTTCACGGCCGGCAAGATAGACGGCGGGCAGCGGGTGGAAGGGGTCGAGGTTGTCCAGCTGGACGAAGACCGCCGGGGGCTTCCGGTCGATTCTGGCCGCATCCCGGAAGGGGAGCTCCTTGATGAGGGGCCAGAGACCCACCGCCATGAGCCGCTCGATCAGCTCGCGCCGCTCGATCGATTCCAGCGCCTCGCGCCCGAGGGGTGCGAACTCCTCGAACGCCTCCTCGGCGTCCAGTTCCACGACGATGGCGCGGATCACCCGCCGCGGGCCCAAGGTAATGGCGCTCACCGTGCCGCCCCCGGGGGAGCGGTAAAGGACGCCGGGATGACGTTTGTCCTCGAACAGGACGGAGCCCACCCGGACGCGGTCGCCGACTTTGACCAAGAGCTGGGGTTTGACGAACCGCAGGCGCTCCGGCACGACCGCAAGCTGTGCCGGTCGCGGCAGGATTTCGAGGTCGGCGGCCGGCTGGCCGGCGAGCCTGAGGTGGTAGCCCTTTTTGAGATGCAACACGTTCATGCCTGTCAGCTCCGCTTGTCTTCCGGCGTATAGCACGCCTGCCGGGGCCATTTCAACGCCCGTTCAGCCGGTGCCGACGGCCTCCGTGATCGCAGCCGAATAAGCTTGACATTTTCATAACCTAAGATAATCATAATAGTTTAAATATGTGATGCAAATGCCGGGGTACCACCGGCAGCCAATGAGGAGAAGCCGATGGCTGAAATCGTTAAAAAAGAAGTCTGCCGCTGTGTGAGCTGCGGAAATGAGGCGGAGATGGTTTTCACCTGCACCCTTCCGGATGCCACGGCGGCACCGGCATCGCCGCCGAAGGCGGATCCAGCCGCCCGCGCGACGCGGCACGTGAAGGCCACGGGCACCTGCACGCATTGCGGCAACGAGGCCGACATGTGGATCGATGTGTAGCCGGACGCATGCCCGGCCATCGTCCGGCTGAAGACCGGAACACCGAAAGAGGACCGCCATGGAAGAAGAGTGCAAGATCACGTTGAACACGGGCCTGCGCGGGGTCACGATCGCCAACACGCGGATCTGCGAGGTCGACGGCAAGAACGGGCGCCTGATCTACCGCGGCTACCTCATCCAGGATCTGGCGCAGGCGAGCTACGAAGAGGTTGTCCATCTGCTGCTCTTTGAGCATTTGCCGACCGCGGAGGAACTGCAGGCCTTGCGCGCGCGCCTTGCGGCCGAACGGCCCATCCCGCCCGAGCTCGTGGCCGCCTTGAAAACCCGCCCCGCCAAAGCGCACCCGATGGACGTCCTCCAGGCGGCCGTCCCCATGCTCGCCCACCACGACCCCGATCTGGCGGATTCCTCGCGGGAGGCCGCCTTGCGCATGGCCCTCCGGCTGATCGCCAAGTTCCCAACCATTCTCGCGGCCTGGCACCGGATCCGGAGCGGCCTTGAGACCGTGGCGCCCTCGGCCGAGTTCGGCCACGCCGCCAATTTCCTTTACATGCTGAACGGGCAGCCTCCGGATGCGACCGCCGCCCGGGCCATCGACACGGCACTGGTCCTGCACGCCGAACACGCCTTCAACGCCTCCACCTTCGCCGCCCGCGAGGTCGCCTCCACCCAGGCCCACATGTACGCCGCGGTCGCCGCCGGCGTGGGCTCGCTTTCCGGCGCCCTCCACGGAGGGGCCAACGCCAAGGTCATGCAGATGCTGTTGAAGCTCGGCAGCACCGACAAGGTGGCGGAGTTCGTCAATGCCGAGCTCGACGCGGGCCGGAAGATCTTCGGCCTGGGACATGCAGTCTACGACGTGGACGACCCGCGGGCCCACATCCTGGCCCCCATGTCCAAGGCCCTGGGCGAGCGGACCGGCAACCCGCGCTGGTACGAGATGTCCGCCCTGATCGAAAAGACGGCCAAGGAGATCTTCCGCCGGCGCAAGAAGGCGGACATCCCGGTGAACGTCGATTTCTACAGCGCATCGCTCTACTACTACCTCGGCATTCCGGTGGACCTCTTCACCCCGGTCTTCGCCATCGCCCGGATCGCCGGCTGGGCGGCCCATATTATTGAGGAGCAGTTCGCCGGAGCGGCCCCGAAACCGGTGCTCTATCGCCCGGAGTCCGAGTACGTCGGCGATTATTGCGGGCCGGAGGTGTGCGAGTTTACACCGCTCGACCAGCGCAAACCCAACTAGCCCGCGCGTTGCAGCCGCATCCGCGGCGTGGGCGGCAGCTGACTGGCGGTCGCCGAGATCGAGATCCTCGGCCTCCACCTCGAGTTTCTGAAAAACCTCTCCCGCTGCCGGTCCGCGGCGATGGAACCGGCGGACCGACCTCCGGACTCCCCGCGTGCATCGATCCTGCCCCCCCTGGCAACCCGAGGCGTTCGTTCGCCTACCGGGTTGACAAATTGCAGCCGGCCCTCTAGCATCAGCCATCCGGAAGCAGCGTTTTGCCGGAAAATGAGCGACTGGGCAGCTTCGTGCGTATCGCCCGAGGAGAAGGAAGACCAACGATGAAAATCCTGATCACCGGGTCTTCGGGTTTCGTCGGCACGCACCTGTGCCGGTACCTCCTCGCCCGGGGCCACCACGTTACCGGCGTCGCCCGCCACGGCCCGCCCAAAGACGATGGGCCGGGCCGATTCCGATTCATCTCCGCGGACACCACCCGGCCGGGCGAGTGGCAGGCTGAGCTCTCGCAGGTCGAGGCGGTCGTCAACCTCGCCGGCCGCTCCATCTTCGGCCGCTGGGGCGAGGCGGTCAAGCAGGAAATTCGCGACAGCCGGCTCCTGACCACCCGCAACGTCGTGACCGCGCTTCCGACCGGAAAACCCGTGGTTCTCGTCAGCGCCTCGGGAGTCGGGTTCTACGGCGATGGGGGCGAGACGCCGCTGACCGAGGAGGCCCCCGCCGGGGACGATTTCATCGCGCAGCTCTCCATTGACTGGGAAGCGGAGGCCATGCGCGCGGCCGGTGCCGGCGCCCGGGTGGCGCTCACCCGACTGGGGGTCGTCCTCGGGCCGGGCGGAGGCGCCATGGCCCGGATGCTGCCGGCCTTCAAATCCTTTGTCGGCGGCCCGATCGGCAGCGGGCGCCAGTGGTTCCCCTGGGTTCACATCGAGGACCTCGCGGCCGCCGTTGCGTTCATCATCGCGACCCCCCCTCTGAGCGGGCCGGTCAACCTCTGCGCGCCGAACCCGGCACGCAACGGGGAGCTCGCCCACGCGATCGGCAGGGCGCTGCATCGGCCGGCGTTCATGCCGATGCCGGCCTTCATGCTGCGATTGGCGCTCGGGGAGTTCGCAGGGGTGCTGCTCGCCAGCCAGCGCGCTCTCCCCCGAAAACTCGAGGAAAACGGGTTTCGTTTCACCTACCCGGACATTCACGCAGCCGTCGCGGCGGTGGTCGCAGCCGCGTAGACGCTGCAAGAGGAGATGCCGGATCGAATGACCCCCGAAGCCGCCACCGCCGCCCGCACCTACCGGCTCGTCTCCTGGAACGTCAACGGACTGCGGGCGGCGATGAAAAAGGATTTTCTGGGCTCCCTGCAGCGCCTCGACGCCGATGTGGTGGCGATCCAGGAGACCAAGCTCCAGTCCCATCAGCTCGACGAGCAGATGGCGCGGGTCGCGGGCTACGAGTCCTTCTGGTCCCATTGTGAGAACAAGAAAGGCTACAGCGGTGTAGGGATTTACTGCCGGATACCGCCGAAGCGGACGGGTGCCGGCATCGGTCATCCGCGTTTTGACTGCGAGGGCCGCATCCTGGAGCTCGACCTGGGGCCCTTCGTATTTTTTAACGTCTATTTCCCGAACGGGCAGATGAGCGCGGAGCGGCTGCAGTACAAGCTCGATTTCTACGAAGCCTTTTTCGATTATACCGACGCCTTGCGACGGCAGGGAAAGAGTCTCGTCATCTGCGGGGATTACAACACGGCCCATAACGAGATCGACCTCGCCAACCCCAAGGCCAACGAGAAGACATCGGGGTTTCTACGCATCGAGCGGGACTGGCTCGATCGCATCGTGGCGCGGGGCTACGTGGACACGTTTCGCCACCTCCACCCCGACACGGTCCGTTACTCATGGTGGACCTACCGCTTCAAGGCACGGGAGCGGAACATCGGCTGGCGCATCGACTACTTTTTCGTGACCCAGGATCTCATCCAAAAGGGGCAGGTGCGGGAGGGTTTCATCGACAACGACGTTCAGGGCTCGGACCACTGCCCGGTCGGGCTGATCATCGCCCCATGACGGCGGCAGGTCCGATACGGGCGGCGAGGTGCGCGTGGACACACCGCGGATAGCGGCCCTCTACGGCAGCCCTCGGCGCAACGGCAACACGGCGCGGCTCCTGCGCGAGGCCGTGGCCGGGGCACGGGGGGCGGGCGCACCGGTCGAGGAGATCGTGCTGCGCGATCTCAAGCTCTCGCCCTGCTTAGAGATTTACAGCTGCACGCAGGATGGGGAGTGCCGCATCCGCGACGATTTCCAGCGGGTGCGGGACCTGGTGCTGGCCTGCGACGGATTGATGCTGGCCTCCCCGATTTTCTACTATACGGTGACCGCCCACACCAAAATCCTGATGGACCGGTTCCACTCGCTGTGGGTGAAGAAAAACTGGGCGGATCCACGGCCGAATCCCGTCGTGAGCCCCCGGCGCAAGGGGCTCTTCATCTCGGCCGGGGCAACCCGGGGCAAACGGCTCTTCGAGGGGAGCCTTCTCAGCGTACGCTACTTCTTCGACACCCTCGACATGGATCTCTGGCACACGGTCCTGTGCCGCGGGCTGGAGTATGCGGATGACGTCGCGAAGCATCCCGACTATTTGGAGGAGGCCCGCCGGGCCGGAAAGGAGCTCGCCGAGGCGCTCCGGGGAGATGCCCCCGCCGCCCCCGGAGCGTGATCTCATTATGGAATTGAACTTCGAACCGATTTCTCTCGACCGTCAGCACGACTACCACGCGCTCGTCGCCCGGGTGCCGCAGCTCGCCTCGGATTACAGTTTTCTCAACCTCTGGGCCTGGGCCGAGGAGTACGGCCTCCGCTGGGCCTGGAACGGGGGGCTCGCCTGGATCAAGCAGACCCGCCCCCAGGAGGCACTCTGGGCGCCGGTGGGGGCCTGGGAGGCGGTGGACTGGCAGCAGCTCTTTTCGAATACGGCCTTGGCAGGCCGCACCTTTATCCGCGTGCCCGACCGCCTGGCCGAACTCTGGCGGCAGCAGCTCGGCCCCCGGGTGACCATCACCCCGGAGCGTGGCCACTGGGATTACCTTTACGCCGTCAGCGACCTCGTTGAGCTGCCGGGCAACCGCTTTCACAACAAGAAGAATCTGCTCAGCCAGTTTACAAAGGCCCACGCATTCACCTATCTGGATTTCGGGCCGCGGCTGATCGATCAGGCCATGGCCATGCAGGAAGACTGGTGCACCTGGCGCGACTGCGAATCCTCCGACATGCTGGCATCCGAGAATCGGGCCATCCTGCGCATTTTAGACCGCTGGGACCGTTTCGACCGCGTCATGGGCGGAGCGATCTTCGTGGAGAACATCATCGTCGCCTACACCCTGGCCGAGCCGCTGAGCGATGATACCATCGTCATTCATTTCGAGAAGGGCTGCCCGGCTTATAAGGGCGTCTATCAGGCCATCAACCAGATGTTTCTCGCGCGCGCGGCCGAGGGGTTCCGGTACGTGAACCGCGAGCAGGATTTGGGCAGCGAAGGGCTGCGCAAAGCCAAGCTCTCCTACAACCCGGTCGACTTCCTCAAGAAGTCGAATGTCACCATCGCCGCCTGATCCGGTGAGGGCCTCGCAGGGAGGTGTCGGCGGCGCGGCGATTCACCCGTATAAACCGGCGGGGCCGCTCAAGCCCGGCCCTGGAGACCGACCGATGACATCCACGGCCAAGAAGCTGGATTTCTGCAAACCGAGCCAGGAGGCGATCGCCCTCAGCCGGGCGAGGCTCCCGGAGGTCGCCGAGGCGATCATCGCCAGCTGCACGGATGCCGCCTGCTACACCCATGTCGACTACGAGCCGATCCCCTTCCGCCAGGCGGTGGTCGATACCATCGAGCGCCTGCGGGAGCTGCTCTTCCCGGGCTACTTCAGCCCCCACAAGATCGACCCCGTGACCCTGCGCTACAGCATGGGGAAAACGGCGGCCGAGGTCTTCGATCTGCTCGCCGAGCAGATCTGTCACAGCATCCGCCACGACTGCTTTCGCTACGACCAGCCCTGCGAGGACTGCGAGCCGCGCGGCCACGAGCTGGCCTTGCGTCTCTTGGAGGAGTTGCCGGCCATCCGCCGGGTGCTGGCGACCGATGTGCGTGCCGTCTACGACGGGGACCCGGCGGCAAAGAGCCACGATGAAATCATCTTCAGCTACCCCGGGATCTTCGCCATCGCGGTCTACCGCGTCGCCCACCGCCTTTACGCCATGAACGTCCCCCTGCTGCCGCGGATCATGACCGAGCACGCCCACAGCGTCACCGGGATCGACATTCACCCGGGGGCCGAGATCGGCGAGCGCTTCGCCATCGACCACGGCACGGGGGTCGTCATCGGGGAGACCACCCGGATCGGAAAAAACGTGCGGATCTATCAGGGAGTGACCTTGGGGGCCCTTTCGCTCCCGCGCGACGCGGGCGAATACTACCGCGGCAAGAAGCGCCACCCCACGATCGAGGACGACGTCATCATCTACTCCGGGGCCACCATCCTGGGCGGGGACACCGTCATCGGCGCCCGCTCGGTTATCGGCGGCAACGTCTGGATCACCGAGTCCGTGCCGGC
>JBFYWT010000055.1:0-4799 GCA_041310895.1 Desulfobacteraceae bacterium
CGGCGTGCACCAGCAGGGGGTTGATGTCGAGCTCGATGATCTCGGGGTGGTTGATGGCCATGTGCGACAGGCTGACCAGACATTTTTCGATAAACTCGATGTCGCCTTTGGGTTTGCCCCGGAACCCCTGGAGCAGCTTGTAGCCCTTGATCTGCCGCACCATCCGCCGGGCCTCGTTGCGGCCGATAGGGGCCAGGCGGAAGGTCACGTCCTGGAAGACCTCGACGAAGATGCCGCCGATGCCGAACATCAAAAGCGGTCCGAAGACGGGATAGCGGTTGAGACCCAGGATCACCTCGGTGCCGGCCGGAGCCATCTTCTGGACCAGCACCCCGTCGATGACGGCATCCGGCTTGTAGCCCCGCGCCCGGGTGAGGATGGTCTCGTAGGCCTGCCGGGCGGCGTCGGCGTTTTCTATGCCGACCATGACCCCCCCGGCGTCGGACTTGTGCAGGATCTGCTCGGAGACGATTTTCATGACCACGGGAAAGCCGATCTCGGTCCCGAGGGCGGCGGCCTCTTCAGCGGATGTGGCCAGCCGGGTCGGCAGCACCTTGAAGCCGTAGGCTTCGAGGATGCCGATCCCCTCGAGCTCCCCTAAGCGGGTCTTGCCGTGCGCGAGGCAGTCGCGGATGATGGCGGCGGCCCGCTCGCGGTCGAAGGAGAGGTGGTACTGCGCCAGGTGCTGGCGGTTCAGCCAGTTCGAGTAGCGATAAAGGGCGCCGAAGGCCTTGGCGGCGTTCTCCGGAAACTTGTAGACCGGAATGCCGCGCTCCTGGAGGTACTTGACGCCCGGGGAGACGTCGACGACCCCCATGAAGCAGCACATGATCGGCTTGAAGGACCGGCGGGCGATGCGGGCGATGGCCTCGGCCGTGCCCAACACATCGGTCATGGACTGGGGGGTCAGGATCACCATGGCGCCGTCCACGTTCTCATCGCGGATGACGGCCCCGAGGGCGTTTTCGTAGCGGTCGATCGTGGCGTCGCCGATGATGTCCACCGGGTTGTGCAGATTGGCGGTGCTCGGCAGGTGGCTCGCCAGGGTCTCGATCGTCTCGGCCTTGAATTGCGCGAGCTCGAGCCCCGAGACCATGGTCATGTCGGTGGCGACGATGCCCGGGCCGCCGGCGTTGGTGACGATGGCGACCCGGTTTCCGGCCGGCACCTTGCGGCGCATCTTGCCGAGCTCGCTCTCGTTCTTGTAGGCGAAGGCGGTCGCGAAGTCGAAGAGCTCGTCGATCGAATCGACCCGGATGATGCCCGACTGCAGGAAGATCGCATCGTAGACCCCTTCGGTGCCGGCCAGCGAGCCCGTGTGCGAGGCCGCCGCCTGGGCCCCCGCACTGGTGCGGCCGGACTTGATGACGAGCACGGGCTTGGGACGGTAGTCCCCGCAGGTGATCTCCTTGACGGCCGTGATGAATTCCGGCCCTCGCCGCAGCTCCTCCACGTAGATCAGGATGACCTCGGTGTCGTGGTCCTGGTGCAGGTAGCGCAAGAGGTCCAGCTCGTCGACGTCGGCCTTGTTGCCGATGGAGATGAACTTGGAGAAGCCGAAGTTGCGGTCGGCGGCGAAATCGAGCACCGCCGTGCAGAGCGCGCCGCTCTGGGAAATGAAGGAGACGTTGCCGGCCTTGGGCATGCGCGCGGAGAAGCTCGCGTTCAGCCGCACGGCCGACAGCGGGTTGATGACGCCCAGGCAGTTCGGCCCGATCAGGCGCACCCCCGCCTCGCGGCAGGTGGCGACGATGCGGTCTTCGATCGCACGCCCTTCGGGACCGATCTCGCGGAACCCGGCCGAGACGATCACGATGCCCTTGATGCCCTTTTTCACCGCCTCCTGGACGGCGGGGAGGGCGGCCTTGGGCGGCAGGATGACGATCCCGAGGTCGACCGGATCGGGGATCTCCGCCAGGGACTTATAGGCGCGCACGGAGGCGATCGAGCGGGCGTTGGGGTTGACGGGGTAGAGGGTGCCGGTGTAGCCGCCCTTGAGGATGTTGACGAAGATGTCATGCCCGACTTTGCCGGGGGTGGTCGAGGCGCCGATCACGGCCACGGATTTCGGTGAAAAGATGGCATCCAAGGGGTCCGTCAGCGCGGGGTCCTGCATGGTCCTTCCTTTCGATTCCTCCGGTCAGGGGAGAGAAGGTGGTGTCAGTCCGTCGTTGGTTTCCGTTCCGTCTTGATCTTCATCGCTTCCGCGTAGACCGCCTGCTTCGGCAGCCCGTGCCGGCGGGCGAGGTCGCGCGCCAGTTCGGAGAGGCTCTCGGTCCCGGCGGCCAGCGCCCGGCGGATCTCCTCCTGGAGCTCCTCCTGCGGCCGGGGGGCGGCCTCGTCCGGTCCCGCCAGGATCAGGGTGCATTCCCCCTTGATCTCGCTCCGGCCGGCCAGCGCTTCGTGGATCGTGCTCAACCGCCCGCGCAGGAACTCCTCGTAGAGCTTGGTCATTTCCCGCGCCAGTACCGCCCGTCGATCGCCGAGGGCCGCGCGCAGCTCCGCGATCAGCGGCCGGATGCGTTGGGGCGATTCGTATAGTATGACGGTTCGCCCTTCCGAGGCAAGCGCCTTGATTTGGGCCAGGCGCTTGCCGGATTTCTTCGGCAGGAACCCCAGGAAGACGAAGGCGTCCGTGGGAAGTCCGGCGGCGGAGAGGGCGGCGGCGGCGGCCGAGGGGCCGGGGATGGGCACGACCCTAACGCCGGCCCCGGCGGCGGCGGAGACCAATCGGTAGCCAGGGTCGGAGATGCCCGGGGTGCCGGCATTCGACACCAGGGCGATCGAAGCCCCCGCCTGCAGCCGTTGCAGGAGCTCCGGGGTGCGCCGGGCCTCGTTGTGCTCGTGATAGGAGACCCGCTGCGTGGCGATCCCGTGGCGGGCAAGCATCAGGCCGGTCTTGCGGGTGTCCTCGGCGGCGATGAGGTCCACCGCGCCGAGCACGGATAGCGCCCTCAGGGTGATGTCCTCGAGATGGCCGATCGGGGTGCCCACGACGTAGAGGGTTCCGGGAGACGGCGGGCCGGTGCGGCTATCCGTAGAGCAGGTCGAAGGCATTGCGGATGATCTCCACCTGCGGCGGGTTCACGGCCGAGCGGATGCTGACCACATCGAAGCGGGCCTTGGCCCGGGTCTGGTGGGTGGCTTTCAGATAGCACAGGGCGACCATGGAGAGGGTGCGCTGCTTGCGAGGGGTCACGGCCCATTTGGGGTCGCCGAAGTGGCCCGAGCGGCGGGCTTTCACCTCGACGAACACCAGGCTGTCCTGTTCCCGGGCGATGATGTCGATCTCGCCGAGCGGGGTGCGGTAATTGGTCTCGAGGATCACGTAGCCGCGCCGGCTGAGGAGGCGGGCGGCCAGGGATTCGCTTTCGGCCCCGTAGCGCTGGTGCGCATTCAGCATCGGAAGAACCCCTCTTGCACCGGCAGATGCTCCCGGACTCCTCGGAACGTGCGCCGGTGGATGGGCGAACAGCCGAAGGTTCTGATGGCCGCCTGGTGCTCGCGCGTGGGGTAGCCCTTGTGGCGGTCGAAGCCGAAATCCGGGTAGTACAGGTGATAAAGACCCATCAGCCGGTCGCGGGTGACCTTGGCGACGATGGAGGCGGCGCCGATGGAGAGGCTGACGGCGTCCCCCTGGGGGATCGGCTCCTGGGGCAGGCCGACGGGTACGCGGAAGGTGCCGTCGATCAATACGTAGTCGGGGGAGGGATCCAGATTGCCCACGGCGATGGCCATGGCCCGGAGGGAGGCCTGCAGGATGTTGATCCGGTCGATCTCCACGGCGTCGACGATGCCGATGCCGACCGACCGGGCATGGCGGTATACCTCATCGTAGAGGCGCGCGCGCATGGCGGGGCTCAACTTCTTCGAATCGTTGATCCGATCGTGATGGAAGTCTTCCGGGAGGATGACGGCGGCGGCCACGACCGGGCCGGCCAGGGGGCCGCGTCCGGCCTCGTCGGCGCCGGCAATGTGTCGATGGCCCTTTTGAGCGGCCCGCTTTTCGTAGCCCCACCGGTCCATCGCGCCCCATTGGGCCGGGGGTGCCGCTCTGCGTCTCAGGGCCGGCGGCATCCGCATCTGGCCGTCAGCTCACCCGTTTTTCGCGGATGCGCGCGGCCTTGCCGCGCAGGTTGCGCAGGTAGTAGAGTTTGCCGCGGCGCACGCGGCCGCGGGTGATGACCTCCACCCGGTCGATCGAGGGCGAGTGCATCGGGAAGATGCGTTCCACCCCCACCCCGTAGGAGACCTTGCGCACCGTGAACGTGGCGTTGATGCTGCCGAGGCGCTTGCTGATCACCACCCCCTGGAAGGCCTGCAGGCGCTCTTTTTCGCCCTCTTTTATCTTCACGTGGACTTTCACGGTGTCGCCCGGGATGAAATCCGGCAGGTCCATGCGCATCTGTTCGCGCTCGAGCAGTTCGATCTTGTTCATGGGTCCTCTCCTCCCGATTTTATAAAAAGGCCATTTTCTTATCGTGTTCGATCCTGAATTTCAACCATTAATCGTTTGCCCGCAGGGGCGCCTGCGGCGGTCGGCCGCCCAGAAGCCCTTCCAGTTTCCCTTTCCAGTTTCTCAGAATTTGGGACTCCTCGGCCGTCAGCGGCCGGCCCTCGAAGAGGTCCGGCCGATTGACGACGGTGCGCAGCAGCGCCGACTCGCGGCGCCAGCGCTCGATGTTGCGATGATGCCCGGTCAACAGCACCTCGGGCACGCCCTGCCCCTCAAAAACGGGTGGCCGCGTGAAGTGGGCATGCTCCAGGCGCCCGTCCGAAAAAGAGTCGCTGGCCGCAGA
>JBFYWT010000060.1:0-3709 GCA_041310895.1 Desulfobacteraceae bacterium
TGCAGCAGGGCAGGCCGAGGGGCGGTGTGATGTCTTGAAACAGCAGGTGGACCCCGTTGGCCCGGTAGCTTTCAAGGAGTGCCGCCAGGCGCGGCTCGCGGGTCTCGATCTCGAAACAGAGCGCAGGGTCGAAGGGCGTGGTCCCTTCGCAGTCGCGCTCGACGACTTCGGTCAGCGCGCTCAGCTTCGCGCCCGCAGGCGAGATCCCGGCCCCAAGCCCGGTGGACCCCAGAGCCGAGAAGAGTTTGATCTCGTCCAGGTTGCAGAAGAGAAAGACGCACTGGGCCGGAACGAGGATGGGCCGGGCCCCTTCCGGGGTCCGCTCGACGGCCTCGATCCAGTAGAGCGGCTCGTCACGATAGGGCGCCTCGAGCGCCAGGTCGTTGGGATCCAGCACATCGACCTGCCCTGCCAGAAGCCCCGACCAGCGGCCATGCACACAAGCGGAGATGCCGGCGTAGCCCCGGGGGCCCTTGGCATCGACGCTCGCAAAAGCCGAGCACCGTTCGACCACCTCCATGGCACAGGCGGCGCGCGCAGCCTCGAAGCCGATCCCCCGGCCGTAGGCCGTGAGCTCGCCTGACAGGGTGAAGTGATGCCGGCCCAGGCTCACCGCGGTCTGCATCCGCCATTGGCGCAGGAGGGCGATCGGGCTGAGGGAGGCGGTATGGCGCATTTCGCCGCCCACGGTCACCCCGGCCAGCCCCAGCCGCTCTACGGCCAGGGCGTGCACCTCGGCCGAACTCATTGCAGGGGGGGCGGGCTGGCCGGACGCCGGGGGAAACTTCTCGAACAGCGCCTTCAGTGTCAGCCGAGGGTCCAGAAGCGCATCGGAATCCTTCATGTCGCAGGGGGCGGGCAGATCGATGGCGTTCGGGGGCGGCAGCGGCCGATGCTCGAGGATGTTCAGCCGGAAATGGCGCATCCACTGCTCGTGCAGCGCCTTGTCTGCCTGAAGGTGAGCCCGCAGGTAAACCGCCGGGGTCTGTGAAGCGAGCGACTGCAGGATTGCAGGTTCGAGGGGCAGGACCCAGGAGCGGGAGCAGGCGCGGAAAAGGCAGGCCTCCCAGAACAAGGCCAGCCGAAACGGGTCGTCCCGCTCCGCGGCGGCGATGGCCGCTCTCAACGCCGCATCATCCCAGCCCTGGATCAGGCGCAGGAGGTGCCGCCGCATGAATTCCTCGTTCGGGTGCAAGCGGGCGTATTCCATGGCGGCCGCTTGGCCCGGCTCCTCGCGAGGCACGGCCCCGAAATACCCGGTCGCGGCTTCGGTGGCGACCAGCCTGAGCTCGTAGTCGACGGAAGCATCAGCGGGTTTCATGGGCTCTTCCAATGAAGTTGTATACTTTTCTGTGGGAGCGGCATCTTGCCGCGATGATCGTGGCTGGAAGCCACTCCCACACGGGCGACACTTCATTACCGATAGGATGGCGCCGGGCGCCATAAACTGCTTTTTAAGAAGGGGTAGGGATCGACCGGGGCCATGTCGCTCGCCCGCAGCAGCATGAGGTGCAGATGGGTCGGGGAGCGCTCGGCGGTGGCGTTGGTCCCGGTGCGGCCGAGGGTCGCGATCGCTCGCCCCCCGGCGACCCGTTCGCCCACGGAAACCCGGATCTCCTGCAGGTGGGCATAGTAGGAGAGAACCTGAAGCGCCGGGTGGTAGATCCAGACGTAGTTGCCGCCGCGTTTCCCGTTCCCGGGCTCCTCCGGGTCCGGCGACCACTCGGCAAAGGTCGATACCACGACGCCCTCGGCGAGGGCGAGCACCTCGATCGGCGCGCCGGTCTTGTCCTCGAGCGTGTCCTGGTTGCCGTCGTGGACGAAGATGTCCTGGGCGGGGTGGCCGATCCGCCGCCGGGGCCCGATGAACTGGTAGCGGCTGGGCCGGTACCCCTCCCCACGCCGTCCGCCCACATGCTTGAGACCGTAGCCTTTCACGGGGAAAAATACGCGGCCGTCGAAGCGGGCGGCGGGATACTCTTTTTGAAAGATCCCCCACCAGCGGCGAATCTCCTCCTGCCCCTCCGCCACCGCGATAAGATCCTCCCGCACCCGCCGCTCGAACTGCTGCCAATCGCCGACGAGGGGATCATCCGCCGCCACCGCATGGTTCACCACCGGTATCAGAGAGGCAAGGGCGAGCACCATGAGCGCGGACAGACAGAGAAAAAAAGCCCGCCTCAATCGAGACTGCGCAACAGCCTCGGACGTGACGTAGAGCCGGCGCAGAACCGGCCTCCGAGGTTTACATCCGAGGAGCGTGACGCTATAGAATCTCTTCATGAATCCGATCGACCGCAGGAAGAAAGAGATCATGGCGTATGAGCGCCGCTTCGCCTTCAAGCTGGGTGAGCACGTCCTGGAAAAGCCGAAAATGAGCATCTGGATGATCCTGATCCCGATCATCATCGTCTACCACATGTTCCGGTTCAAGAAATACGTGGACGGGAAAAACAAATTCGCTCAGAACTATCTGAAGAGCCGGGAGCAGGCGCTCGATGCGGCCCATGCCGTTGTGGCCGAGGGACGCGCCAAGGAGGTGAATTCCATCACGGGGCAGATCCCCCTGCCCGCGGAGGCCCGCGGCCCTTACAGCCACCTGCTCTCCGTTCTGGCCGACCACTACGTCGCCTTGCTGCAGGCCGAGGGGGAGACGATTGATGCGCTTCTGCGCCGTGCCTACCGCTCCCGGACCGACTACCTGCTTTTCTTCAACCAGCTCTCCCAAGCGGAAAAACGGCTCAATGCGGCGCTTCGGCCCCACCTCGACCAAGAGCACAAGGAGATCGACGAGGCCATCCGCCGGATCCAGGAGATCTCCGAGCACATGCGCCGGGAGGAGGCCTACCGGGTCTTTGCCTGAGCACTCCCCCTAAAAATACTCTGGGGGCGGCATGCCTTACGCCGCCCCCGGAGGTAACCTTCTTCAGGTCATCCTACCACAAAAACCCTTTGCTGTTGTTCAGGTAGTTCTGGGCTTCGCTCGTTTCCTCCGCATCGCTGTAGAACAGCGCGGTGACCTTGATATCAAGCTCCTTGTTCTTCGCGATAACCGGTTTGAACCACGGCAGCGAATCGAACGCCGGGACAACCACGAACATGAAGGCCCATATGCACATCAGGCCGATGAGGAGCTTCAGCCAGCGGCCGGCGCGGCCCCTCCCCTGAGAGGGATCCCGCGCCGCCCTCAATCTCATTCGAACTGCGGTGGCCTGCATTATCAGATCCCCGCCGTGATTTCTGGGAACACCACATAGAACATGAACCAAGCCATGGCCAGGGTCAATATCAGGTTGAAGGTCTGGCCGCAGACATAAAGTATGACCGGCTTGCCGCCCTTGAAGTAGTGGGCCAGCTCCCGGAAGTCGGTCGCCAGACCGATGCTGGCAAAGGCCAGGCAGAAGAACCAGCCCCGGAAATGGCCGGTGAAGCCCCGGGTGATGCCGTGGTCCACCAGGGTGTGGCCGACATCGCTGCCGATGGCCTCATAAAGCAGCGAGAAAATGATGGAGGCGGCCAGGAACCCCAGGACGAACTTGGGGAAGCGGTGCCAGATCTCCATCGGGCTCACCTTTTCCCCGGCGACGCAGTCCACCTTGGCGCACCAGTAAACCGCCACGCCGAAGGCCGTCACCCCGATCAGCACGTTCTGGATCATCTTGATCGTGGCCGCCACGTAAAGCGCCTTGTCGCTCAGAAAGGCACCAGC
>JBFYWT010000087.1:0-4637 GCA_041310895.1 Desulfobacteraceae bacterium
CATCTCAAGCACGCTTTGCCCCACGGCGGCCGGGTGCATGGGGACCACCTCGGGATCGGCGATGGGGCCGCTGGCCCGGATGGGGATGCCGACCAGCCGCCCGCCGAGAACGTACCCCAGCAGGGGCACGGCCCGAATGATGCGGTCGAAGGTCGTGAAGGGCGAGACCACGATGAAGAGCTCAAGGGTCCCTGCGCTCAAATCGACGCTGCCGCGGGCGCCCAGCCACAGGCTGGGGCCGTCCAAGGTCCAGCTGTGGATGATGAGCCGGCCGTTCAGGAACTCGGCCGCTATCTGGGTGCGTTTGTATTCCAGGCCTTGCCCGGTGAGATCGGGCACTCGTCCCCGGTAGACTTCGGTGATGTTGAGCAGGCTCAGGATCCTGGCGAGCAGGTTGGAGCGCAGGATGCGGCCGTCATCGGAGATGAATTGAAGCCTGCCGCTCATGGTGTTCAGCAAATCGGCCGGGGCCGCATGGGCCTCGATCGCTCCGTCGAGGTTGAATTGCCCGGTGGCGACCGATTTCTCACGGGTGAGGCAGCTCAGCGTTCGGTCGAGCAGGGTGTTGTCGGCCACCGGGACGAGGAAGGCATCGACCTTGCCCCCGGCGACATCGATCCGGCCGATCGCCACGATTCCGCACAGCCCGGCCCGTTCGATCTCCACCCGCGTGCGGCCGGGGTCGAACGTAACATGTGCGACCACCGGTTGAAACTGGTGGCCGGCCAGGGTGAGCTCATCCACGTGCAGCTCGACCCGGCCCGTGACCTCCCGGCCCTTGCCGGAATCGCGTTCGGCGAAGCGGTCGGCCAGGGCGCTGATTTCATCCCACACGATGGACTCGGCATTCACGGAGAGGTCGAGCGCGACCGTCTCGGCGGCCGGGCGGATCTCCCCCGACGCCATGACGCGGGTGGACCCCACGGCTAACTGGAAGCCCTCGATGCGAACGATGCGCTCACTGCCGGACGGCCCCGGTTCATCCCCCACCCGCACCCGTCCGTTGCGGATGCGGACCGGTTCTTCCAGAAAGGTCGTGATGACATCCAGATGGTTGAGGGTGGCGTCGGCCCTTATCCCCCAGCGGCGATGCTCATGGAGTTTACCTCCGACCAGGAGCCCGGAGACGGACGCCATCCCCCGCAGGCCGGCAATCTCCCGCTGCAGTCCGGCCAGGGCGGGCAGGCGTGCGAGCCAGGCGTAGCTTTCACCGCATTCGATGCGCAGGGAGTCGGCCTGGAAGCGGATGTCGTCCGTCCGGCCCCAGTCGATCAGCAGGTCGGCCCCTTGTAAGGTGGACTGCGCCAGTCCTGCATCGAGGTGCCGGATTTCGAGCCGGTGCGCTTGGAAACTCAGTTCACCGGCTCGCAGGGCGAGGTCTGCGGGCAGGTGGGTGGACCGGATAACCCCCTGCTCGAGGGCCGCGCTGAACGCAAGCTCGCGCGCGCCCGCCGCGGGGAAGCTCAGCCGGCCCCGCAGACCCGTCAGGACGAGCTCACCGGAGAGAGGTTCCAGCGGCCCGAGGTGCGCGTGCAGGTCGAGATGCGGGTCGAGCAGCCGCACCAGGCCCGCGACATCGACCGAAAGGAGGCCGTTGGTAATTTCCAGGCGGGGGATTTCCGACCAGTCGAAATGCCCCGCGAGGGCCTGCAGGCGCGTGGCCCCCATGAACGCCTCCCCGGTTTCGACGCTGAGGCGCCGCCCGCGGCAGGTCCAGGAAGCCGCTGCGAGGCGCACCGCCTCCGGCAGAAGTGCGGAGGTCAAGAGGAGGTCTTGCACCTGACCGGCGCCGTGAAGCTCCCAACTCTGCGGATCGGCAGGGTCCCCGGTAAATTCCCATGGCTGAAGGCGCAGCCGGCCTTCGAGGGAGTCCAGCCAGTCCGGTAATTCAACGGCTCCTGTCTGCCGCAGGAGCTCGGCGAGGTTAAGGTCCGCCGCCGGGGCCGCGGCCTGCAGGGCCGGCACCGGATCCAGGCCCAGGCGGGCGCGCAGCCGGGGGATGTGCGATTCCCCCAGGCGCACATCGGCCTCCGCCAGCGTGATCTCGCTCTCGTCGACCACCATTCGGCCGCCGGTGACGGCAAGGGGCAGTGCGATGCGCCGGTGCCGCGCCCGGACGTCGAGCTCCGCGGCCTCGACCCGCACCTTCACTGCGGAAATGGTTCCCGCGAGGTCGAGCCGTCCCCGGGCGCTGCCGGAGAGCTGTTCCAAAAGCCCGAGCTCTGCGAGAAAGTCCTGGTTTTTGACTACCCGTGCGAGGATTTCCGGCAACGGTTCCAGATCGGCCAGCACCGTAATGCCGAGCTCAAGGAGGGGATCGGCGGCGGTCAGCCCCAGCCGGAGGGTTCCGTCGTTACCCTGCGTTTTTCGGAAACGGCCGTCGAGGCCGCTTCCTTCCAGGATCCCTCCCGCGATCCGGACCTCTCCGGATACCTCTTCCAGATCAAGGCCCACGCCCGGGATGAAAAGCCGGCCCTGCTCCAGCCGGCCCCGGATCTCGATATGTTTCAGGTCATCCAGATCCGCCGGGGTTTCCCCCGCGACGTCCACCGTGATCCAAGGCACGAACCCGCCGCGCAGCACATCGAAGACCTCGCCGGCGTCCTCGACGTCCGCGAGCAGCACCAGGGCCGCCCGGCGTACCGCCGCCACGTCGACCGAGCGCCCCTCGATGCCGATCGCGATCCGCGGAGTCGCGCGCTCGTCGTAGAGCAAATTCAGGGAGGCCGCGGCCGTGGGGCTGGTCATGTCCAGCTCCGGAATCGAGACGGCAAGGCGCCCCGGCCCCGCCTCCACCGCGGCCGTAAGCGCGGCGATGCTCAAGCGGACCTCCTCTTTTTGGTGCCGGAGCGTGAGATACGGGATCGCCCCCGTCAGCCGGCCCTGAACCCGGTCGAATCCCTCCGGCGACAGCTCGAGCCGCAGGGTGACCCGGCCGTCCACGACCTCGAACGGGTGGTCGGGGATGAGCGCGGCCAGGAGCGCCGCGGGCTCGAAATCAGAGAGTGCGAGCGCGATCGAGCCCGTGAGGGGGGCGGCCGCCAGAGCGGCCGTGAGATCGAGGTGCTGCCAGAGGTTCGACCGGCAGCTCACGCTGGCCTTGAGCCGGCCGCCGCCCGGCCGCAGCTCGGCCTGCAGGGCGGCGATCTCCAGAACGAACCCGCCGGGAATCGCGAGATGCAGCCGGCCGTCGACGACCTCGATGTCGGTTTCCGGCAAGCGCTCCAACAGGCGCTCGGCGGCCGCCCCGGCGGCGAGGTGGGCCGGGTCGAAGGGGGCGGCCGGGGCGCCTCGGGGGAAAACGGATTCACCGGTCCGGACATCGGGGGCGCGCACCTGCACCGCGGCCGCCTGGAAAGAGCCCCGCAGCAGGGGCAGCAGCCGCGGGAAGAGGATGAGGGCCTCGGCGGATGCGGTCAGATCCTCGCGCGCGATGACGACGCCTTCAACGGCGATCCCGAGGCGCGGCCAGAAGGAGAGCAGCACCCGCTCGCAGGTGAAACGACCGCCGGCCGCGGCACTCCCCCGGGCTTCGACGAGTTTCAGGACCCACGCGGAGCGGATTTCGATCGGCGTCGTGAGCAGCAGCGTCCCGAACAGTCCCGCGAGCAGCACCAGGACCCCGAGCAGGGTGGTGCGCAACAGTCGGCGATGGGAGGCGGCGGCGCTCATCGCGGACTATCTTATTTTCCATCCGCTGGGCTGTCAAACTCCGCCGCTCCGGTATCGTGGGGGGTTGCAGCGGCGGTTCAACGGGAGTAAAAGGAGCTGCTTTACTACGGCGGCGACGTGATTATTCTCTGGCCAATATTAAACAACAGGGAGGGCGTTCCGGGATGATGTACAACAAGGTCGTGATGGATCATTTCCGCAACCCCCGCAACGTCGGCACGATCGAGGACGCCGACGGGGTCGGTGAGGTGGGCAATCCCCTCTGCGGGGACATGATGACGATCTACCTCAAGATCAAGGACGAGCGCATCGACGACATCAAGTTCCAGACCTTCGGCTGCGGCTCGGCCATCGCGGTCTCCAGCATGCTGACGGAGATCGCCAAGGGCAAACCCCTGGCCGAGGCCAAGAAAATCACCAACAAGGATGTGGCCGAAGCGCTCGAGGGGCTGCCGAAAAACAAGCTGCACTGCTCGAATCTCGGCGCTGACGCCCTGCAGATGGCCATCCGGGATTACGAGGACCGCAAGGCCGGGATCCAGCGGCCGGAGCCCAAGCGCAAGGACGAGCACGAGCATTCCCACGGCGACAAGTGCTACTGCCCTTATTGCGACGTCGAGATCGAAGACGGCGTGACCTTTTGTGATGCATGTCAGCACGACCTCAAGGAAGAACACGGATGACGTCGTAAGAAGCCCAATTTTCCGCCTGCGGCGGATTGCGCTTCGTCCCGTCCGCCTGCGGCGGACTGCGTCGTACTGGGAGTATGTCTTGCTCGCCACAGACGCGCGCGCCTTGAACTTGGGCTTCTTACAAATTTATCGCACCGAATGAGTTTTTTATGAGATCATCAATCGTGCAGGGTGCAATGTTTTCTCGCGGTTGATGCCCCTCCTCGCAGCGCGTGCACCTCCTCTTTGTTCCCAATCGTTCGAAATTATATAGAATAAATATTCCTGCGAATG
>JBFYWT010000145.1:0-3642 GCA_041310895.1 Desulfobacteraceae bacterium
CGTACCGCCACGTCCCGGTCATGCGGCGCGAGGTCCTGGAGTATCTCGACTGCCGGCCGGGGAAGACCGTCGTGGACGGGACGCTCGGCGGCGCGGGCCACGCCCGCGACATCTGCGAGGCTATCGCCCCGGACGGGCTTCTGATCGGAATCGACCAGGACCCGGGGGCAATCGCCAACGCCCGGATCGTCCTCGAACCCTATGCGGGACGGGTCCGCCTGGTTCAGGAGAACTTCGCGAACACGGCGCAGGTCCTCTCCGGGCTCGGCATCGCCGGGGTCGACGGGATCCTGCTCGATCTCGGCCTTTCGCTGGACCAGCTCGAGAACAGCGGCCGCGGGTTCAGCTTCCAGCGCGAGGAGCCGCTCGACATGCGCATGGATCCGCGCACAGAGGAAAGCGCCGCGGACCTCGTCAACCGCCTGGACGAGGCGGAGCTCGCAGCGATTTTCCGTAACTTCGGTGAGGAGCGCCATGCTCGCGCCATCGCCCGCCGGGTGGCGGCTGAGCGCCGGCGCGGGCCCATCAGAACCACGGCGGAACTGGCCCGGATCGCCGGCGCGGGGCAGCCCCGGGGGAAGAGCGGCGGCCGGCACATCCACCCGGCGACCCGCGTCTTCATGGCGCTCAGGATCGCCGTCAACCGTGAGCTGGAGCGGCTGGAGGCCTTCTTCGATGCGCTTCCCGGCCTCCTCAACCCGGGCGGGCGGGTGGTCATCCTCTCCTTCCACTCGCTGGAGGACCGCATCGCGAAGCAGCGCTTGAAAGCGCTCTCGCAGGCCCCCCGGCGCGACCCGTGGCCGGGGGAGCCCGCCCACGGGCCCGGGGGGCTGCTCACTGTCTTGACACGCAAGGTGGTCCGGCCCGGAGCCGATGAGATCGCCGCCAATCCCATGGCGCGCAGCACCAAGCTGCGCGCCGCGGAGCGCACCCGAGAGGGGGGTTCGATACCGCCGCGATGAGCAAACCGCCCGCCAACACCCGCCGCCGCCCCCGTCGGATCGCCCTGTGGCTGTCGCTCCTGCTGGTCTTCATCGCCGAGCTCCTATTGACGACGTGGGTGCGGGTCCAGTGCAACAACCTCGGCTACGAGATCGCCACCCTGAACCGTGAAACCCAGCGCCTGGTCGAGCTCCAGGACAACCTGCGGGTCGAGCTCGCCCGGCTGAAATCCCCCCAGCGCATCACCCGCATCGCGCGCGAGATGGGCCTGACGCTGCCCGCCCCGGCGCAGGTGATGGTATTGCCCGGAGCGCCATGACATCGAAATTCATCCGCCTGCGCATCCTGATCGTCGGCCTGGTCTTCACCGCCGGCTTTGCCGTGATCGGCGGAAAGGCCCTGATGCTGCAGATCACCCAGGGCTCCTGGCTTTCGCGCAAGGCCTCCGGCCAGGTCGAGGACGAGTTGCGCTCCGTCGGCAAGCGAGGCACGATCTTCGACCGCCGTGGCCGCGAGATGGCCCTCAGCGTGGATGTCACCTCCATCGCCGTGCGCCCGGCGCGGGTGAAGAACCCCGAGGCCGCCGCCCGCGATCTCTCCGGCATCTTCAAGAAACCCGCGGCGGAGATGAAGGCCAAGCTCACCTCGCCCAAACCCTTCGTGTGGGTCAAGCGCCAGGCCACCCCCAAAGAGGTCGCGGCGGTCCGCCAGCTGCGCACTCCCGGGATCGAATTCGTCTCCGAATCCAACCGCTTCTACCCCAACCGCACGCTCGCCGCCCATGTGATCGGGTTTACCGGCATGGACGGGAAGGGCCTCGAAGGGGCCGAGTTCTTTTACGACAGCCACCTGCGGGGCACGGACACCAGCGTGCGCGGCCGGCGCGACGCCCTGGGCAACCGCTTTCACTCGGAGCCGCCGCCGGACGAGACCGCCAACGGGAAGAACCTGGTTCTCACGGTCGACCAGGGGGTGCAGTTTGCGGCCGAAACCGCCCTGAACGAGTCGATCGCCGTCACCCGGGCGCGCTCCGGCATGGCGGTGGTGATGGAGCCGAAGACCGGGGCGATCCTGGCGCTCGCGCTCGCCCCGGCCTTCAACCCCAACGCCTACGAGGAGGTCAAAAAGCCCCTGTGGCGCAACCGGGCCGTCACCGACCCCTTTGAACCCGGCTCCACCCTTAAAATCTTCGTGGCCGCGGCGGCGCTGGAGCACACGAACCTCTCGCCGAAGACGACCTTCAACTGCGAAAACGGCGCCTACCGCATCGGGCGGCACACCGTGCACGACGTGCACCACTACGGCACGCTCACGCTCCAGGAGATCATCAAATTCTCGAGCAACATCGGGGCGGCCAAGATCGGCGAGAAGGTGGGGCCGGAGAAGCTGCACCAGACCCTCCGGTCCTTCGGCTTCGGGCAGAAATCGGGGATCGACAGCCCGGCGGAAACCACGGGCCTGCTCATGCCCCCCCGCAACTGGAAGGAGATCGACGTCGCCGCCATCTCCTTCGGCCACGGCGTGTCGGTGTCGGCCATTCAGCTGATCAGTGCGGTCGCGGCCATCGCCAACGACGGGGTCCTGATGAAGCCCCGCATCGTGCAGGCCGTCACCGACCGCCAGGGCCGGGTGCTGCAGTCGTTCGAGCCGGAGGAGGTCCGCCGGACCGTCTCGCGCACGACCGCACGGACCCTCAAGGAGATCCTGCAGGCCGTGATGCAGCCCGGCGGAACGGGGACCCAGGCCGCACTCGAGGGATACACCGCCGGCGGCAAGACCGGCACCGCCCGCAAGGTGGACGAAAACGGCCAGTATACGAACGACCGGCACCTTGCCTCTTTCGTCGGGTTTGCGCCGGCCGATGATCCCCGCGTCGCAGTGCTCGTGGTGATCGACGAGCCCAAGGGACAGATCTACGGCGGGGCGGTCGCGGCCCCCGTGTTCAAAAAAATCGCCCAGTCCGCCCTCAACATTCTAAACGTCCCGCCGCGGCCCGCGACGGAAAAGTTGAGGGTCGCCTGGGAGAGCGGGGGGCGGGGATGAAACTGGCCCACCTGATCGCGGCGATCGAGACGACCGGCGTGAGCGGGCTTGCCGGCGAGGGGCCGGAGGTCGGCTCCCTCCATTACAGCTCGCGCACGGTGGCGCCCGGGGGGCTGTTCGTCGCGCTGCGCGGTCTCAAGGCCGACGGGCATGCCTTCGTCGGCGAGGCGCTCGCACGCGGCGCCGTGGCCGTGGTGGCGGAGCGGGAGGTGGCGGCGGCGGTCCCGCGCGTGATCGTCCCCAGCACGCGCCGCGCCCTGGCCGAGCTCTCCGCCCGCTTCTACGCGGATCCTTCCGCGGCCTTGACGGTGACGGCCGTCACCGGCACGAACGGCAAGACCACCACCACTTTCCTGATCGAGAGCATGCTGCGAGCGGCCGGGCGCCGCACCGGCCTGATCGGCACGATCGAGACCCGCTATGCGGACCGCACCCTCCCGAGCCCGGTGACCACGCCCGAGTCCCTGGACCTGCAGCGGATCCTCTCGGAGATGCGGGCGGCCGGAACCACCCACGTGGTGCTGGAGGCCTCCTCCCACGCCATCGACCTTTCCCGGATCCACGCCTGCCGGATGGACGTGGCGGTCTTCACCAACCTGAGCCAGGACCACCTCGACTACCACGGGGACATGGCCGCCTACTGGGCGGCGAAGAAGC
>JBFYWT010000152.1:0-2545 GCA_041310895.1 Desulfobacteraceae bacterium
TCGCCAGCACTTCCCGAAACCGCACCCGGGCGCGGGCGAAGCAGTCCCCGTCCGTCTCCACGACCGGCTCGAAGGAGAGCTCCTTATATGCGGCGTATCCGGTCTGGCGGATGTCCTGGGGAACACCGCTGCCGCGCGCGGTCGGACCCACGGCCCCCAGCTCAACCGCCTGGTCCCGGGTGAGCACCCCCTTCCCCACGGTGCGCTTCTTCACGGTGTAGTCGTCCATCATCGTCGCGTCCAGGCGCTGAATCGCCTCCTCCACCCCTTCGAGCTCCCCCAGCACCCAGCGCAGCTGGGCGGCGTCCGGATCGCGGCGCACCCCGCCGATCACATTGACCGAGGCGATGACCCGGTTGCCGGTGGTGGCCTCGCTGATGTCCATGATCTTTTCGCGGATGCGCCAGAATTGCATGAAGAGACTCTCGAAGCCGAAGCTGTCGGCAAAGAGCCCCAGCCACAGCAGGTGGCTCTGGATCCGGTGCAGCTCCGACCACATCACCCGCAGAAAGGCGGCCCGCGGGGGCACCGTAACCCCCATGAGCTCCTCGATGGACTGGCAGTAGCACAGGGCGTGGATCACCGAGCAGATCCCGCACACCCGCTCGACCACCTGGATCATCTGGTGGAAGTCGCGGACGTCAGCCAGCCGCTCCAGCCCCCGGTGGACGTAGCCGAGGTTGGGAATGGCCTCGACGATGCGCTCATCCACCACGGTCAGCTTCAGATGGATGGGCTCCGGCAGCACGGGGTGCTGGGGGCCGAAGGGTATGACGGTTTTTCGCATCAGCGTCCTCACATCGCCACGGAACGCCGCGGCGGCGGTGGGCCCGGCTCCTATTCCGGCGGCGCCGCGGCCGGAATAGGCCCGGAATCGATCGTTTCCGCGGCTTCTGCCGGCGCCGGGGCATCGGCGGCCGGCGGACCGTCCGCCCCCTGCCGCAGGCTGATGCGGCAGAAGGGTGTTTTGAGCGCCTCTTCCTCCAGGTACAGGGTGCCCTGGTAGTCCACGACCAGGCCCTGGAACCGAAGGCCGAAGAGGTCCTGAATTTCGTTCTCGATCAGAAACGCCGCGGAATAGACCGGCGAGATGCTCGGCACGGAATCGGCCTTCGCCACCGCCAGCCGCAGGTGCGCGAGCGCAAGCTCCTTGTCGAAGTGGTAGAGGAGGTCCACGGTGCCGGCGTCGATTTCCGTGCAGGAGAGCGTGACCAGACGATACCCCTCCACCTTGAGCCGGGCCGCTTCCCCGACCAGGTTTTCCCGTTTGATGGATGTAATCGCTTCACGCATTCCGTTACGCCTCTTGCTTCAGGCCGAGGTGCTTCAGCTTCCCCAGCGCGGTCACCACCCCGTCGATGATCGCCTCGGGCCGGGGCGGACAGCCCGGTACGTAGACGTCCACCGGCAGCACCTTGTCGATCCCGCCGAGCACGTTGTAGGCCTCGCGGAAGATGCCGCCCGACAGGCCGCAGGCGCCGATGGCGATCACCGCTTTCGGATCGGGCATCTGGGCATGGAGGTTGGAGAGAACCTTCCGGTTGCGGGGGTTGACGGTCCCGCTCACAACCAGCACATCGGCGTGGAAGGGGTTGCCGACGTTGACGATGCCGAAGCGCTCGATGTCGTAGACCGGCGTCAGGCAGGCCAGGATCTCGATGTCGCAGCCGTTGCAGCTGCCGCAGTCGAAATGCAGCAGCCACGGAGACTTGGCCCGCATCCGGTTGATGAATTTCTTGATCGTTTCCATTCGGTTTGTCCGGGCCATACAATTCTAAATTCGTTGCGGATGACGTTGCCCGAAGCCCAAGTTCCCCGCCATGGCGGGGCAGGCACGGCGCGCGAGCCTCTGATTAGCGCGGCGAATCCCGCCAAGGCGGGACCGCAGCGAAAGCGGAGCGAAGCGCAACGATGAAATTGGGTTTCCGGCAGCTTCATCACCCCTGGGTGAGCCAGATGAGGTTCACCAGCGAGAGCGTCAGCCCCACTCCCCAGACATAGCTCAGCATCCAGCGCCAGTTCATGCGCGCGGTGATGTTGTCCACCAGCACCTCGAGAACGTAGGTGGCGGCCAGCAGGACGGCCGCCCCGATCCAGCTCGTGCTCCAAAACAAGGAGCAAATGCCCAAGAGCAGCACCACCTCGAACCAATGGCCGATTTCGGTCAGGGCCAGAATCGGCCCGGAGTAGTCGGTGAGCAGCCCCTTGACGAGCTCCTGGTGGCCGTGGTGGCAGGTCGAGAGATCGAAAGGGGATTTGCGCAGCTTGATGGTCAAGGCATACCCGAGCACGATGAACAAGAAGGGCAGCTTGGGCAGCAGCGGCGCGGGCCAGCGGTAGATTTCGCTTAATTTAAAACTGCCGGTCTCGAGGTAGATCCCCACCACGACCAGCACCAGCAGCGGCTCGTAGGAGAGAATCTGCAGCAGCTCGCGGTGGGCGCCGATCTGGCTGAAGGGCGAGGTGGAGGAGAGCGCCCCCACGACCAGCATCACGGCCCCGACGGCCTGCACGAAGAGAATCAAGAGGAGATCGGACTGCAGGA
>JBFYWT010000173.1:0-9270 GCA_041310895.1 Desulfobacteraceae bacterium
TCGTGGCTGGAGCCTACTCCGCCGAAGCAGCCTGGCTGCGAAGGCTGGAAGCCACTCCCACAAGGGCGACACTTCATTACCGATAGGATGGCGCTGGGCGCCATAAACTTCTTTTTACGAGTATATCCAACCTATGGAGACCTACATCGGATCATGCATCCGGGCGAGTGAAGCATGAAAATGCCGACTCCGAAATTCAAGGCCCTCCTCTCATCGGATTGGAGCGAGTGCCTGTCGCCCACCGGCCCTTTCGACGTCATCGAATTTCATTATCCGCACCTTGCCCCCGCGCTCAAAGAGGTCTTCCGCGGCTACACCGGGAATCTCATTTCGCTGGGCGAGGCCTGCCGCCGGATCACGGCCCTTCTGCCGGGGCCGGTCACGCCCGACAGGATGGACGCCTACCTGGAGCGAGGGTTTGCGGCCTACCGCGGGGTGCCGGAGTTGATCGAATGGTGTTTGCGCCACGACATCCTCTTCATGATCAACACGACGGCGATGATCGGCTATTTCCAACGGGTGTTCGCGCGCGGATTGCTGCCGCGGGTGTCGGTGCTGTCGGCCAACGCGCTCATCCGTTTCGCTTCGGCGGACACGGACCCGGGGGAGATCCTTGCGCTGGCCGAGACCAGCGACAAGGGCAAGAACACGCAGGCGGTCGCCCGCACCTTCGGGATCCCGGCGAACCGGGTGATCGTCATGGGGGACAGCGGCGGGGACGGGTCGCATTTCGAGTGGGCCCATGCGGCGGGGGCTTCTACGATCGGCAGCATGACCAAGCACTCGCTCGCGGCCTTTTGCCGGGAGCGGGGCATCCCGATCGGCGTGCGCTTCGGTGTCTCCTACGAAGAGGGGGAAACGCGGGACCCTGAAAAGGAGAAGCGGTTCGACTTCATGGAACTGGTCGAACCGCTTCAATCCCTTCTGGCGCGGTGACGCCTATCCGGCGTCAGGCCGCGAGCGTCTCCAGGGTTTCCAGCACCTGCACCGCATGGCCCTTGGAGGGTGCCTTGGGCCAGACCGCGCGGACGACCCCCTTGGGGTCGACCAGCACCGTGCTGCGGATCACTCCCTCGAATTCCTTGCCGTACATCTTCTTGGTGCCCCAGGCCGCGTACGCCTTTAGGACCGACTGATTCTCGTCGCTGAGCAGGGTGATCGCCAGTTTGTTCTTCGCGATGAACTTACGGTGGGAGGCCGCCGAATCCGGGCTGATACCCACGATCACCGCGCCGCGTTTTTCGAACGCAGGCTTTAGCTCTGAAAACTCCAGAGCCTCCACCGTTCAGCCACTGGTATTGTCTTTCGGATAAAAGTAGACCACGACCCATTTGCCGGCGAAATCCTTGAGGCAGACCTGGTCTTTCTCCGCTGCCGGCAGGCAGAAGGCGGGTGCTTGGGATCCTTTATCGGGCATGGGGTCCTCCTTAGTTTTTACAGGGATCGCGTGGCCACACGCGTGAGCTTCAGATGGCGTGCAATATAGGATCTCCCCGGCGAAGATCAAGTGCGCCGCCATCGGCCTCAGGGGGCTGGTTCCGGGCGGAGCGCGCGGCGCAGGCGGAACCAGGCGGACATCAGGTAGACCGCCGCGACCGCGGCCGCCAGGCGCGGGACCCAGAGCCAGATCGGGCTGATCCCGAAGGGCAGAAAGAGGAGCGGGTCCTCGATCATGGAGTGGTTGATCCCGATCGAGACCTGCAGCTTCTCGACCTCTTCCGCAGTCAACCGTAGCTCGCGCGACTCTTCGACGATGATGGCCCCGCCGTAGGCCAGCCCGAAGAGGACCCCGGTGAGCCACAGCATCCCGGCGCGCTGATCGAGGCCCAGCAGCTTGAGAAAGGGCGCAAAGAGGCGCACGCAGCGATCGATCAGGTCGAAGGCTTTCATGAGCTCGATCGCCAGCATCACGCCGACGATGATCATGAGGATTTTGACCCCCAACCGGAGCATCTCGACGACCCAGGTCAGCAAGAAGTCGCCGAGCGGGGTGGCGTGGCCGGCGGCGGCGGCGTTCACGAGGGAGCCTTCCGCCGGCGGAAGGCACCAGGCGACCGCCAGGCAGGCCAGGACGGCCGCCGCCAGCCGGGCGAGCGTCGTCTTGACGAAGGGAATACCGGAGCGGGCCTGGATGAGGCCTTCCTGCGGCAGGTTGTGGGCGATCAGCACGAACACCGTGATGAGGGTCATCTCCTCGACCGTAAACGGCAGGACCGCCATGGCCGCGATGCTCCCGTAGACCCCGGCCGTCATCCCGATCAGAATCGGGAGCGCCGCCGCCGAGGGGAGGCTGAGCATCGCCATCACCGGCTCCAGGAGGAAGTCAAGTTTCCGGAGCCATCCGGCGTAATCCAGCAGCGCCGTGGCAAGGGAGATGGGCAGCAGGAGTTTGAGCAGCCAGAGGTAGCTGCGCAGGGCCTTGCGGATCCCGATGCCGGCGGCCGTGCGCATTTTCTCCGTGCGAGTGATGGGCACCATGCGGTCCTCTTTTGCCTTTCCTTTTTCGAAGCGTCCCTATACCATATACCATGGCGCAGGTGGGGCTGTAAAACCATCCGGGGCGGGCCGGCACGGTTAAAGTCCATCCCGCCAAAGGCCGATGTTTTCAGAACAGGGTCAGGTGCTTGCTCTGAAAGAAGGTGAGGATGCTTGCCATGAACTATTCGATTGCCGACCATATTCTCAACGGTGCGATCGTCGTCGAGTCCGTCGATGCCTTCGGAAGCATCGTGAAGCAGTTTCCCGACCATCCCCATCTGCTGCGCATCTACGCCGATCTGCTCACAGCCAAAAAACACACGGAGGCCGCCGCCTGTCACTATGCCTTGGCGGTCGACGCCTGCCTAACCGGGGGCAAGCTCCTGCCGGCCATGCTCGCGAAGGCCCGGCAGTGGATGATCGAACGGCCCTCGCGGACGGATTTGAGGGCCTTTCACCGGCGGCTTGAAGCGGCCGAATCCGACGGCACTCCCTCGAGCGAGATCGTCAAGGGGCTCTCGCCCGCGGAGCGCATGGCGCTCTTTTCGCGGGTCGAGCTGCTGTGCCTGCCGCCGGGCACCGTTATCCGCCAGCCGGGCGAACCCGAGAACGCACTCTGGGCGGTCGTCTCCGGCCGACTGAAGGAATCCAACTACGAGACGGTGGCGCAAAAGCCCCGGCACTCGAGCGAGCCGGTGCGCACCCTGAAAGAGGGCGAGTTCTTCGGCGATATCTACCCGTTCAGCGCCGACATTCTCTCGCGGTCCTGCATCGAGGCCGTCTCCCGGGTGGAGCTGGTCTCTTTTTCACGGCGCCGGTTGATCCAGCTCTGCCGCAAGCACCCCAACCTCGAGCAGGTGGTGCTGGCGGTGTGCCGGGTCCGGTTCCGGCCGGGTTTGGAGCACGCCACGGCCGAGCTGAGGCAAGGCGAACGCTATGTGATACCGGTCCGGATGAGACTGGAAATTGCACCGTACGTGGTGGGGCAAACCCCTCTCGTGCTCACCGGCCAGTCGCGGGACCTGTCGTTGTCCGGGCTTTCGTTCATCCCGGAGAGCTCACCGCCGGCGAATGCGGTTGCGCTGAAAAAGGCCGTGGGCCGCAAGGTGAAGGTGACCCTGCCGCTCGATGACTTCTCGCTGACGGTCGGTGGACAGCTGGCCCGGGTTTTTCAGGTGAGTCGGAACGGGCGTAAGATGCCGGCGATCGGTGTCCGTTTTTCCGAGATCCCGTTGAGCCTGCGCGGGGCCTTCTTTTCGATCGCCGGCAATTATGCCAACGGCGCGGGCCCGGCCGGCTGAGACCCGGTCGGCGACGACGCCTCTGCCCCCGGCCGGCCGTACAGAACCCCGATGATCGAAATCACCCTGATCACCCTGCTCGGACAGGTGGTGCTCCCGGTCGCCCTCCTGGCATGGGTCTGGCGCGGTTCCTGCCATAGCCGCACCGAGTGGCTGTTCAAAACCGTGGGTCTGGTCGCCTACCTCGCCCTGATGGCGATGGTCGGGATCGCACTGCTGATTCCCTGGTATGCCGCCTACGGAATGGCGGCGTTCGCCCTTCCGGCACTCGTTTCGGCCCGGCGCCGCGCGGTGCGGGGAAATCCGGAAACCGCCGCCCGGCGCAGGCCGCGGCGGATGGGGGCGGCCGGCCTGTTGGCTGCGACCTGTCTGGCCGGCCTGACGTGGGCGGCCGCCGGGGCCTTCCCGCCGTCCGGGCCGTCCGCCTCCGTGGCATGGCCTCTTGCCTCCGGAAGCTATTACGTGGTCAACGGCGGCTATTCCATTCTCATCAATCCGCACCTGAAGACCCTCGCGCGCAACGAGCTGCACGCATACCGCGGGCAAAGCTACGCGATCGACATCGTGAAACTCGACCGTTTCGGGCTGCGGGCGCGAGGGGTCTGGCCGCGGGATCTCTCGCGGTATGAAATTTTCGGTGAACCGGTGCGCTCCCCGTGTGACGGGCAGGTGCTCCTTGTGGAAAATCGCCTCCCGGATCATGCGCCGCCGGACTTCGACCGCGAGAACCCGGCCGGCAACTTCGTCTATTTAGAATGCGGCGAGGCAGGAATTCTGCTGGCCCATCTCATGCAAGCCAGCATCCGGGTGAGCCCGGGGGAGTCGGTGAGCCGCGGGCAGCCGCTGGGACGGGTCGGGAACTCGGGGTACTCGACGGAGCCGCACCTGCATCTCCACGCCCAGCAGAAAAAGACGGGGCCGGACTTTCTCTCCGCGGACCCGTGGGTGATCACGATCAACGGGCGTCACCTGCTCCGCAACAGCCGGGTGCAGGCCCCCGGTCCTTGAAGAAGACGCCCCGGTCTGCTTTTTTAACAACCTGATAAACGCCGAGCGCTCCTGCGGGAGCGCTCGGCGCTTGCGTCTATCCGGTTGTTTCTCGGCCGGAGGTCGATTCGCGGGTGAGGGCTACATTTCCTCAGAGCGGATCGCTTCGTAGTAGCTCAGAACCTTGACCACATACGCTTGCGTTTCCTTGTAGGGCGGGACCCCTTCGTAGCGCGTTACAATGGTGGGGCCGGCGTTGTAGGCGGCCAACGCCAGCTCGACGTCTCCCTCGTAGAGGTCCAGGAGCGACTTGAAGTAGCGCACCCCGGCATCGATGTTTTCGGTCGGGTCGTGGAGGTTTACCACCTCCAGCGCCTTGGCGGTGACGGGCATGATCTGCATCAACCCGCGGGCGCCCTGTTTTGAAACCGCGCGTGGGTTGAACTGGGATTCCACCATGATGATCGCGCGGATGAGATCGTACTCGACGTCGTAGCGCCCCGCCGCTTCGTGGATGAGGGCGTGGTAGGGGACCTCGTCCGGCTCCCCCAAAGGAACATAAACGGTGTTGGACAAATCGGATAGATGATGCGGGCCCTCTGCCGGAAGGAAGTGGCTGCCGAAGGCAGCGGCCGGACCCGGCAGCGGCCCGGCTAAGACTCCCTCCTCCGTTTTGTCGGTTTCCGACGCCAGTCGGATGTCGGCAATGGAGACCATCAGCCCCATCGCAATTGCAAACAGCCATCCCGAGGCTTTTCTGACCCGCAGCTTCCAGGGCGGGTCTTCATATTCATAGCACATAGATTATTCCTCCCTTCAATGCCCCATCGCTTCACCCCCTGAATCGATGGCGGCGTGCCGCACCCTCCGACTAAGTCACTAAACGTTTACCAGCAAAAACCATGCACTTTTCAGCACGGGAAAGGGTTTTTGTGAATATCTGGAGGGTTGGCCTGATAACCCGGAAAACGCGCAGGACCACTTTGGGAAGACGGCTACTCAGCTATATGTAAACGATATCAGCCCGGTGTGTCAACCTTTTCCCGTCGGCCGGGTGGTGGTGGAGGCTCGGCCGGCCGCTCGGGGACGCTCACTCCAGGATGAGGATGCGGGCCTTGACCGCAGGCTCGCCCTGCTTGTCGAGGGCCACCACGACCATCTCGCCCGAGTCCGGCACGATATCCGTTAGCGCCGTGATATTAACCTGGTGGGTGACCAGGATGAGGTTTCCCGCGCGCGGACGGTGTTCGTTCAGCAAGGCTTTCATGGCGCGGGTTTGCGCCGCTTTGAGTTCCGGCCGCTCGAAAAACGAGTTGAGTGCTGGCTGCTCGCGGAATTCGCCGAAGGCGAGCGCGGCCGTTTCCCGGCAGCGGCACCACTGGCTCGAGAAGACGCCCTCGATCGGTATCCCCCGTTCGCGAAAGGCATCGCGGATGGCGCGCGCCTGGCGGCGGCCTTCCTCCGACAGGTTGCGCTGGGTGGCGCAGTCACCCAGCGTGAAGTTCGGCGGGTCTCCGAACCCGGGCGCGAGAGAGTGCCGGATCAGGACCACGTGGCCGCCGCGGCCGAGCAGGCGCCAGCCCTCCGGGCCGGCCTGCGCCGCAGCGGTCCCATTGATCATCACCGGCAGCAAGGCCAGCAGGGAGAAACCGAATCTCGCCAGGACCCCTTTTCCGACCATCGGGTCCTCACACCAATTCACCGATCTTCTCCGCCACCGCGGTGAGGATGGCGCCGGTCTGCAGAAGCTCCTTCATCGCCGCGATGTCGGCTGCCAGGAAGCGGTCGGCCTGAAGGTGCGGGATGACCCGGCGGATGGCTTCATAGGCGGCGAGCGTGCCCTCGCCGGGCTTCAGGTTGGTGAAGAGGTCCAGGGCCTGGGCCGCGCAGAGCAGCTCGATGGCGATCACGTTCTCGGTGTTGGCGACGATCTCCCGGCACTTGCGGGCGGCGATGGTACCCATCGACACGTGGTCCTCCTTGTTGGCCGAGGTGGGGATCGAGTCCACGCTGGCCGGGTGGGCCAGGACCTTGTTCTCCGACACGAGCGCCGCCGCCGTGTACTGGGCGATCATGAAGCCTGAGTTCAGTCCGCCGTCGCTCACGAGAAACGCCGGCAGGCCGCTCAGCATGGGGTTGACCAGGCGCTCGATCCTGCGCTCCGATATGTTGGCGAGCTCGGCCACGGCGATGCCCAGGAAGTCCATGGCGAGCGCTACCGGTTGGCCGTGGAAGTTCCCGCCCAGGAGAAACTCCTCGGTGTCTGCGAAAATCAGCGGATTGCCGGTCGAGGCGTTCATCTCGGTTTCGATGACCCGCCGGCAATAGGCAATCGCATCCTTCGTCGCTCCGTGCACCTGGGGCGAGCAGCGCAGGGTATAAGCGTCCTGAATCCGGGAGCAGTCGCTGTGGGAGGAGATGATCTCGCTGCTGCGGGTGATGCGCTCCATGTTGGCGGCGGCCGCGATCTGCCCCGGGTGCGGGCGCGCCTGGTGGAGTTTGGGGTTGAACTCGGTGCGGCTGCCCATCAACACTTCGAGGGTCATGGCGGCGGCCACATCGGCCAGGCGGGAGAGCCGCTGGGCGTCGTTCACGGCCAGCGCCCCGATGGCCGTCATGACCTGGGTGCCGTTCACGAGCGCGAGGCCCTCGGCGGATTCCAGCCGGACCGGCGTGAGGCCGCAGGCCTGGAGCGCCTCGGCCCCGCTCATTTTGCGGCCGTCGAAAAACGCCTCGCCTTTTCCCAACAGCACCAGGGCTAAGTGGGCCAGGGGGGCCAAATCGCCGCTCGCACCCACGGAGCCTTTCTCCGGAACGACCGGGACGACGCCGCAGTTCAGAAGCGCGAGCAGGCGCTCCGCGGTCTCAAGGCGGATGCCGGAAAGACCTCGGGCGAAATCCTTCACCCGCAGCGCCATGACGGCCCGCACCGTTTCGGCGTCGAACGGGCGGCCTACTCCGGCGGCATGGCTCATGAGGATGTTCTCCTGAAGCCGCCGCGTGTCCTTGGCGGAGATGGCAACATCGCTCAAGGCGCCGAAGCCGGTGGTCACCCCGTAGATCCGGCGCCCCTCCCTCACCCACCGCTCGACCAGCGCCCGCGCCGCTTCGATGCGTGTCCGGGCGGCGTCCTTTAACCGGACCTCGGCTCCCTCCCGCGAAACCGCGACCAGCGCCTCGATGGTCAGGCCCTCCAGATCTAAATGGATGGTTTGCATCGGTCTTTTCTCCTGTGGGGCCAGTATCATGGGATCTTAGGATTGCCGGCCGGGGAAGTAAAGGCATCTCGACTTGGCGCATATCCTGCATTGTGAGAAAAAAATATTTGCATCTCAACATATAGTAGGTTATAGTATCTCTAAATACAACTAACAGGCGGATGAACTCGACGCACTCTCAAGGGTTCGACGCCCCATCCCAAGACGAGGAGGACGAGATGGCAACAGTAAAAAAGGCTGCAAAGACCACCAAAAAACCGGCAGCGAAAAAGACTGTGAAAAAGGCTGCCCCCAAGGCGAAGGCTCCTGCCAAGAAGACGGCTGTGAAGAAGCCCGCCGCCAAGAAGCCTGCTGCGAAGAAGCCTGCCGCCAAGAAGAAAAAATAGCGCCCCGCCGCTTGTTGCAGCGCCCCCCGCTGCCGGGGAGGGCCAAGAGCGTCTTACAGCTTGTGGCCCTCCCTTTTTTGCTGTTTTCCCCGTCAGCGCGTAGACGCGTTTTCTCTCCAGAGTGCCGATCCCCTTTCAGGGCAAGTACGCCAACGCGCGGAGAAAAAGATTATTGTCCTCGTGGCTGCCGATGGTTACACGCATGAAGTGTTGGAAGCCCGGTTGCCGCCAGGGTTTGACGACAATTCCTGATTCAAGGAGCCGTTCCGCGACTTCCGCGCTGTCCGTACCGACATCAATAAACAGAAAATTGGCTTGAGAAGGTGCGACGCGGAAGCCGCGTCGTTGCAGTTCTGCGGACAGCCGCTCCCTCTCGCGGCGGTTGTGCGTGAGCGTCCGTTCGATATGCTCCATATCCTCTAACGCGGATAGGGCTGCCGCCTGAGCGATCCGGTTGACGTTGAAGGGGGTGCGCAGCTTGTCGATGTGCCCGGATAGATCCGCATCGGAAAAGATTCCGTATCCCACCCGGGCGCCGGCCAGCCCATAGGCCTTGGAAAAGGTGCGCAGGATGGCGTAAGGGGCGGTTCCTCCTGCCAGCAGGCGCAGGCTGTCTGGGTAGTCGGCGCTTTCCCTGGCATATTCGTAGTAGGCTTCGTCGATGACCAGCAGAGTCCGGGCATCCGCGCTGCGGCCTATGCGGTCCAGATCAGCCGCCGTGATAATCGTCCCCACCGGATTGGACGGATTGCTTATGATGAGCATCCGACAGCCGCCGACCATGGCGTTTAAGATCTCCTCCACCGGGAACGTCAGATCCGAGCGCATCGGTACTGTGACCACCTCCGCTCCCTGCTCCGCCGGATATATCTCATGCAGGAGAAAGGAGGGTGTCACTGT
>JBFYWT010000179.1:0-3485 GCA_041310895.1 Desulfobacteraceae bacterium
TCCGCGTGTAGGCGCGGGCGGCGAAGGGATAGAACTCGGCGAAGTCGACGGCTTCGGAGACCTCCGGGTCGGCCTCGGTGAAGACCTTGCCCGTCGTGGCGGCCGCGGCGCCGATCAGATCCCCGCGGGCCTTGCGGATTTCGTTCGCGGCGGCCGACAGGATCCGGTGCCGGCGCTCGGCGCTTGCGCTGCGCCATCCGTCCGGGTCTTCGCGGGCGACCGTGACGGCCCGGGCGACGTCCGTGGCGTTCGCGAGACAGCAGCGGGCGACCACCACCGTGAGCGGCAGCTGGTTCGGGTCCCTTGAGGAGAGCGTTTTGCGGCCGGTAAAAATCTCCTGACTGCCGACGACGACCGGGACCTCGATGGCGGCCTCGCCCGGGCGCTTCATCCAGCGGGCGCGGATCGCCCCGGCCCAGGCGCGGTTGGCGGCGAGCGCCCAATCCGTGTTCGGCTCGTTGCGGAAGGCCCCCTCGTGGAAGCACCCGTGGCGCCGGGAGATCGACTCCCTCCCGCGGTCCTGGGGCCGGCGCGGGCGGCTAGCGAGCGCGGGAATCCGGCGTACCGAGGCGCGGAAGCTCTCGGCCAGCATCCGCCAGGGCGGCGTTCCGGCGGCGAGTCCATTCACATGGCGCAGGAAGTTCCGCGGGCCGGTGTTCTCGTCCAGGCGCCGGATCAGATAGGCGACCGCGGTCAGAAAATGGCGGTCTTCGGCTACCGGCGCGTAGGTCAGAAAATCGCGGCCGGTCTCGTGGACGGCGCGGCGGGCGTGGTTGGCCATGCCCTCGATCATTTCGAAGGTAAGGCGCTCCTCCACCCGGTTGCGCCGGGCGAGGAGCAGGGCATAGGCCAGGTCGAAGAGGTTGTGGGAGGCCGCCCCCAGGTGCACGGCGCGGGCGTTGTCGGACTCGAGCACGAAGGCCGCCATGCGCTTCCAGTTGGCGTCCACGTCGAGCTTGGTGTCGAAGGGCGCCTGGGGCCAGCCATGATGGGCCGCTTCGAGCTGCTCCATCTCCATGTTGGCGCCCTTGACGATCCGGATCTTGACGGGGCTGCCCCCGGCCGCGACCCGCTTGCGGGCCCAGGCCGTGATCGCCTGCAGCATTTCGAAGGAGTCGGGCAGATAGGCCTGGAGCGCCATTCCGGCGAAGAGGTGGTGAAACTCGGGCCGGTCGAGGGTGCGCATGAAGGCGGCCGCCGTCAGGCCGAGATCGCGGTAGGCCTCCATGTCGAGGGTGACGGACTTCGCCACCCGGGTGCCGTCCGGGCGGGTGAAGTGCCGGGCGGCGGCGTCGCGGTAGAGCCGGGCGAGCCGCTCGCCGATCCGGGCGACGGTCTCATCGAAGGGCAGGGGGTGGATCTGCGCGCAGAGGGTCGAGATCTTGACCGCGATCCCCTCGATCCGGGGGTCCCGCAGGTCCGCCCGGTAGGTCGCCATATGGGCGGCGGCCTCCTCCTCGCCGAGCACCTCCTCTCCGAGGTGGTTGACGTTGACCCGGAAGCCGTCGCGTCCGCGCGCGGCCAGATAGGCGCCGAGTGGTTCGGGCTCCCCAGGGATGATCACGTGGCGGCTGTCGGCGCGCATCCGGGCCGTGATCCGCGGCACCGTGAGCCCGGGAAAGAAGCGGCCGAGCCGCAGGAAGAGATGGACCAGCAGTTTATCGGAGACGGAGAAGAACCGGGGAACCCCGTGGGTCAAGAGCACGTGGCGGATCTGGTCGGCCGTGCGGCCCGGGTTCCCGCTGCGGAAGCTCTGGTCGATCAGGGTCGTCAGGATCGCCTTGTCCCCGGCCCCGGCGAGCAACCGGGAGAGTTTCCGCCCCCGGCGCGCCTCCTCCCGGGTGATGAGCGCGTTGGCCCGCTCCTGCCAGCGCGTCGCGAGCGCGACGGCCTCTTCCACGAGGGTGTCATCGGCTGAGAGGGTCAAGGGTTCCTTCCGTGGTGCGATAGGAGGCAGGGCTCCTGATGCGGGAGGCACTATTCGGGATGCGGGATGCTGGATACGAGATACGAGATGCGGGACCGTGCCTGGATGCTGGATGAAGATGCAACTTGCCTCTCCCTTTCCTTTATCCCGTATCCAATTCGATTTTCACCCCACCGCCTGCCAGAGGGCCGCCGCGCCGAAGAGCACCAGGATAAGACCGGAGAGACGGTTGACCCAGCGCAGGATCGCAGGGTTGAGCTTCTCGCGCACCAGACCCACCGCCCCGCTCAGAAGCAGCCACCAGGCGGCCGAGCCCAGGAATACCCCCAGGACCAGCAGGGCGGCGGCGGAGAAGTCGCCGCCGGTGCGAACGACCCCCAAGGCGGCGAAGATGCCGGCAAACGAGAGAATCGTCATGGGGTTCGTCAGGGTCAGGAAGAAGGTGGAGAGATAGCCGGCCGCGAGCCCGCCGCCGGAGGCGGCGGCAGGCCTCTCGGCGGGGCGCGCGATGAGCGTCCTGATCCCGAGCAGCAGCAGGAACAGGCCGCCGATCAACTGGATCCAGGCGCGCTGGTCCACCAGAAAGCGCGACACCACCGTCAGCCCGAAGCCGGCCACGCAGCCGTAAAGGGCATCGGCCGTAGCGGCGCCGAGTCCCGCGAGCAGGCCGGCCGCCCGCCCCTCGGCCAGGGTGCGGCGGATGCACAGGATGCCGATCGGCCCGACCGGGGCCGCGATGGAGAACCCGATCAACAGCCCGCGCGTGAAAAGCCCAATGTCCATCTCTATCCCTTTTGATGAAGTAAGCCCAGGCGGTTCAGGGATGCCCAGATACAAGGCATTGCGAGATCCCGAGGAATGAGGCGTACGGCCAGTACGCGGCTATGGCGAGGGACGAGCATAACGCAGCAGATGGGCGTTCTTGGACCGCCTGGCTCAAACCCAGATCAAAAACTAGCCGATCACGCTCACCGGCAAGGCGCCGGTCGCCGAAAAAGCGCAGCAACCAATTCAAATACGTGAGCATTTTGAGGCGGCCGGCAACGCCGTATGCGAGGGCCAGATGCATTTTTGAACTGGGTTTCAGTGTTCGCCGAGGTACGCCTTGCGCACCATCTCATTGTCGGCCAGGCTGGCGGCCGCATCGCTGATGATGATGGCGCCCGACTGCAGCACATAGCCGCGGCTGGCGACCTGCAGGGCCATGCGGGCGTTCTGCTCGACCAGGAGAAGGGTGGTGCCGGCGGCGTGCAGCCGGCGGATGGTGTCGAAGATCCCGTCGACGAGAACCGGTGCCAGTCCCATGGAGGGTTCGTCGAGCAGCAGCACCCGGGGGTTCGCCATCAAGGCCCGGCCCATGGCGAGCATCTGCTGCTCGCCGCCGGAGAGGGTCCCGGACACCTGTTTGCTGCGCTCCTTGAGGCGCGGGAAAAGGGTGAAGACCCGCTCCAGGTTATCGGCGTTCTTCTTCCGATCGGAGCTCGTGAAGGCCCCCATTTCGAGGTTCTCGCGCACCGTGAGCCGGCCGAACACGCGTCGGCCCTCGGGCACCTGGACC
>JBFYWT010000206.1:0-5010 GCA_041310895.1 Desulfobacteraceae bacterium
TAGAAAAAGAGAAGGTAAAGGCCACGGCCGAGCCGCCGAAGATCCAGTGACATGCGCGAACCTTTTTTCGGCACCCGCGGGGGCTCCCCGCGGGTGCCGCCATCTCAGCATCGAGATCGAATGGTTACCGGATGTCGGTAGGCATGGATCTTTCCCGGCACAACAATTTTTCGAGGCCCGACTTGTCTTTGAACCGGGCATGAATACCTTCACCCTCATGAATCACGCGCGACCTGACGTTGTTTCGCCTCGAACCCATGAGGCCCACCATGAAGCGAGTCCCACTTTACAGCAGCTCCGGCCGGTCGCGGCCGGAACCCCGCACCGACAGTCCCCGTGAACCGAGGCGGGCGCGTCGCAGCGATCAAGCGGTTGAATCCGCTCGTCCCCCCTCTCCGGTCCGCACCCCCTTATGGCGCCGGTTGATCCAGCAGCGCGGATCCATCGTCTGGGCGGCCGGCGGCGCTCTGCTGGCCCTGCTCCTGGTTTGGGGGCCGACGCGGATGGCGCCCGCCCCGCAGCGGATATCCCAGAAGGATATCGACCGGGCGGTGCAGCACACGCTCGAGACCCAATCCCTTCCTTCGCCGGTTGCAAAAGCCTACGAGGCCATCCTGCCCTCGGTCGTGCGCGTGCGCGGGTTCGACACCGACCCGGACGGGGACGACGAAATCGAAAAGAACGTCGGCACCGGGGTGGTGATGGTCGACCGCGGGTTGATCCTCACCAATTTTCATGTGGTCGCCAACGCCATGCGGGTCAAGGTGGTCTTTGCCGACGGCCACGAGTCCGAGGCCTCCGTGGTGGGGCTCAAACCCGACAACGATCTGGCGGTGCTTCAGGCGCAGAGCGTGCCCGACGACCTTGCCCCCGCCAACCTGGTCTCCACCCGCAGCCTCGCCCCGGGCGACCAAGTGATTGCCGTGGGCTTTCCATTCGGCATCGGCCCGTCGGTGTCGGCCGGGGTGGTATCCGGACTCAACCGGGAGTATCGCACACCCGAAGGCCAGCGCCTGCTCACCAACCTCATCCAGTTCGACGCGGCCGCCAATCCGGGCAACTCCGGCGGACCGCTCGTGAATGCCAACGGGGAGGTGGTGGGAATCGTCACCGCCATTCTGAATCCGACGGAGCAGCGGGTGTTCATCGGTATCGGGTTTGCAGTAACCATGGAAAGCGCGGTGGCCGCCATCGGGCTGCCGCCGTTTTAAAGGGACCGGAAGGAGTCGTCATGGGGATCGGAGAGGCCGAACGCGCGGACGCCCGCGGATTGATGGAGCGCATCCTCTATGAGATCAAGAAGATCGTCGTCGGCCAGGACCGTTTTCTCGAGCGCGTGCTGGTCGCCATCCTGGCGCAGGGCCATCTCCTGGTGGAGGGGGTCCCGGGTCTCGCCAAAACACTTACGGTCAAGACCCTCGCCCGCACCATCCGGGGGGTGTTCCGGCGCATCCAGTTCACCCCGGACCTTGTGCCGGCGGACCTGGTGGGTACCCGGATCTACAATCAGAAAACCGGGGAGTTCACCACCGCACTCGGACCGGTCTTCACCCATCTGCTCCTGGCTGATGAAATCAACCGGGCCCCGGCCAAGGTTCAGAGCGCGCTGCTCGAAGTAATGCAGGAGTACCAGGTGACCATCGCCGGCGAAACCCACCGGGTGCCGCAGCCCTTTTTGGTCATGGCGACGCAGAACCCCATCGAGACCGAGGGGACCTATCCTCTGCCCGAAGCCCAGGTGGACCGGTTCATGATGAAGGTGCTCGTCGGCTACCCGAGCGAGGAGGAGGAATTCGTCATCGTCAACCGGGTCACGGGGGCGGAGAACGAGATCGCTCCCGTCGCGACCACCGACGAGCTGCAGGCGCTGCAGCGGGAATGCCGTGCCGTATTCGTCGATCCGGTGCTGATCCATTACGCGGTCAGGCTGGCGGCTGCGACGCGGGACCCCGCCCGCTGCGGCATGCCCGACCTGGCACCTTTCCTCTCCTACGGCGCGAGCCCCCGCGCGCCCATCCACTTGATCGAAGGGGCGCGCGCGCTGGCATTCATGCGCGGCCGCAACTATGTCCTGCCGGAGGACCTCACCGACCTCGTGGCCGACGTCTTCCGCCACCGGTTGGTGCTCTCCTACCAGGCCCTGGCCGACGACCTGACGGCCGATCAGATCATCCGGAAGGTCATGCAGCATGTCCCGGTTCCCGAGAAGCCGCTGGAGGCCCATGAGCGAGCCGGTGCGTGATCCTGAAAAAATCCTGCTGCGGCTGGAATGGACCGTCCTCCGCCGGCTGGAGGGGGTGCTTCACGGCGACTACAGAAGCCTGTTCCGGGGGTTCGGGATCGATCTCGCCGACCTGCGCGAGTACCAGTACGGGGACGAGGTCCGCCACATCGACTGGAACGTGACCGCACGACTTCAAACTCCTCACGTCCGGGTCTACAACGAGGATCGGGACGTGACGGCCTGGTTCCTGCTGGACTTAAGCCCCTCGGTCAGCTTCGGCTCCGAGCGGGTGCGCAAGCGCACGGTCGCGATCGAGTTCGTGACCGTGCTGGCGCGGCTGCTCTCGCGGCACGGCAACCCCGTCGGGGCGCTCTTCTACGGCGACCGTGTGGATGCCCTGATCCCGGCCCGCGGGGGGCGGCGCCATGTGCTCGGCATCCTCAATCGGATGCTCTCCCGGCCGGAGCCCACCCGCTCGGGGGCGACGAACTTGGGCGACCTGCTGCTGGCCGGCCGCAGGATCATCTCGCGGCGCTCCCTCCTCTTTGTCGTCTCCGACTTCATCAGCGCACCGGGCTGGGAGGAGGTGCTCGCCCGCCTGGCCCGGCGCCATGACATCGTGGCGGTGCGGCTCTACGATCCGCTGGAGATGGAGCTGCCGGACCTGGGTCTTCTGGTCGTCCAGGATGCCGAGAGCGGCGAGCAGGCCTGGGTCGACACCCACGACCCGGGTTTCCGCCGACGCTTCACGGATGCGGCGGCCCGTCACGAAGCGAGGGTCCGATCGGGGTTGAGCGGGGCCGGAGTGGATGCCCTCGAGCTCTCCACGGCCGACGACCTTGTCTCCGCCATCCTGCGGTTTGCGGAGCTGCGCCGACGACGGCGGAATCTGTCGGCCGGGGGGGGCCTGCCCTACCATTTTAGGAGGCAGCCATGAGCTTCATGTGGCCTGAGATGTTGTGGCTCCTCACGCTGGTGCCGGTCCTCATCGCCGCCTACCTGCTTCTGCTGCGCCGCCGGAAAAAGACGGTGCTGCGCTATGCCAACCTGAGCCTCGTCAGGGAGGCCATGGGCAAAGGGCCGGGGGTGCGTCGCCACATTCCGCCCTTTCTCTTCCTGCTGGCGCTCAGCATGCTGATCCTGGCCGTATCCCGGCCCTCGGCGGTTCTCACCCTGCCGAACCGCTATCAGACCATCATTCTCGCGATGGACATTTCCGGCAGCATGCGCGCCACCGACATCGTACCCAGCCGGATGGCAGCCGCCCAGGCGGCCGCCAAGAAATTCGTCTCCGACCAGCCGCGGGGCACCCGGATCGGCGTGGTCACCTTCGCCGGCTCGGCGGCCGTGGCCCAGGCTCCGATCGAAAACCGTGAAGAGATCCTCGCGGCAATCGACCGCTTCCAGCTGCAGCGCGCCACCGCTATCGGCAGCGGGATCCTCGTCTCGCTCAAGGCGGTTTTTCCCGACGCCGAGTTCGATCTGCGCTCGCTTAATCCCCGACCCGATTCCCTGCGGAGCGCCCCCCTTGACCCGGCGCGCGACACGCCAAAGACTCCGGTCACCCCGGTCCCGCCCGGCTCCTACCGGTCGGCCGCGATCATCCTGTTGACCGACGGGCAGTCCAACGTGGGGCCGGACCCCATTGAATCCGCCCGGATGGCGGCCGAGCGGGGGGTGCGGGTCTACACCGTAGGTTTCGGCACGGCCGAGGGGGAGATCCTGCGCTTCGAAGGGTGGTCGATGCGGGTGCGGCTCGACGAGGAGACCCTGAAAAAGATTGCAGAGCTGACCCACGGCGAGTATTATCTGGCCGGCAGCGCTGCGGACCTGGAAAAGGTGTACGCGACCCTGAGCGCCCGGTTGGTGTTCGAAACCCGCGAGAGTGAGATTACCGCTCTTTTCTCAGCCGCGGCGGCTGTGCTGGCGCTGGCGGCCGGGCTGCTCTCGGTCTGGTGGTACAACCGAATTCTGTAAGCGGCGGCCTGACGGGACCTGCTGGTTGATCCCCGGTCCGTGAAAGGAAGGCTCCCTATGAATTTTCTGCTGCAGCCGAAGAAGCTGAAGACCCTCCTGGCCGACCCCGGCTCGCGGGCCATCCTGGAAAAGACGGTGGCCTTTTTCGAGGCCATGGGCAAAACCCGCCTGACCGAGGATTTCAACCGGAAGGTGTGGTACCGGGGGTTTGTCGATTTCATCGCTGCGGAGCGGATCTTCGCGAAGCTCCTTACCCCGCGGGCCTACGGCGGCGCCGACCCGGACTGCCGCTGGGACACGGCTCGCAACAGTGAGTACAGCGAACTTCTGGCCTTTTACGGGCTGGGGTACTGGTACTGTTTCCAGGTAACCATCCTGGGCCTCGGGCCGATCTGGATGAGCCATAACGAAGCGGCCAAAGCACGGGCGGCCGAGCTGCTGCGGCAGGGGGCGATCTTCGCTTTCGGCCTCTCCGAGCGGGCGCACGGGGCCGACATCTATGCCACCGAGACCAGCCTCGCGCCCGCCGGCGAAGGGGCCTGGCGGGCCAACGGCGAGAAGTACTACATCGGCAACGGCAACGAGGCCGAGATGGTCGCCACCCTCGGCCGGGTGCGGGACGGCAGCGACGATTACGTCTTTTTCGCGGCCAACTACCGTCACAAGGCCTACGAGCTGAAGAAAAACGTCATTTCCCACCAGGAGTACGTGGCGAGCTTCGCTTTGCACGACTATCCCGTTGCCGCGGAGGACCTGCTCTCCCGGGGGGCGGAAGCCTGGGACGCGGCGCTGAACACCGTCAACATCGG
>JBFYWT010000219.1:0-12987 GCA_041310895.1 Desulfobacteraceae bacterium
GTGATCTGCGCCATCATGGACGAGGACGGGTCCATGGCGAAGATACCGGCCCTGGAGAAATTGAGCGACACGCTGGGGATCGGCATCTGCAGCATCCCCGACCTGATCGAATACCGCATGCGCACCGAGTCCTTCGTCCACCGCGTGGCCGAGGCCGTGGTGCCGACGGTGGTCGCCGGGGACTTCCGGGCCATCGTCTATGAAAACGACATCGACAACCTGCTGCATTTCGCCATGGTGAAGGGCACGATCGACCCCGACCGGCCCATCCTGGTGCGGGTCCATTCCGAGTGCCTGACCGGGGATATCTTCGGCTCGCTGCGCTGCGACTGCGGGCCGCAGCTCCACCGGGCGCTTGCCATGATGGAGGAGGAAGGCAGCGGGGTGCTGCTTTACATCCGGCAGGAGGGCCGGGGGATCGGCCTGGTGAACAAGATCCGGGCCTATGCCCTCCAGGACCAGGGGCTCGACAACGTGGAGGCCAACGTGAAGCTAGGCTTCGAGCCGGACATGCGCAATTACGGGATCGGCGCCCAGGTGCTGGCGGACGTGGGGGTGCGCCGCATGCGCCTTCTCACCAACAACCCCAAGAAGATGGTCGGTCTTCAGGGCTACGGCCTGAGTGTCGTCGACCAAGTGCCGATCGAAATCGAGCCCAACGAGTTCAACAGGTGCTACCTCGAGTGCAAGAAGATCAAAATGGGGCACTTGCTGAGTCTGGAGAAGACGCCTTAGCCGGCTGGTGAAAAACAGCGCCTGAGGCTGTGATCCGGGGCCGTTCAACGAAAGGGAGTGAGCATGCCGAAGATCATCGAGGGAAAACTCAACGCCACCGGGAAAAAGTTCGCCGTGGTGGCCAGTCGGTACAACGATTTCATCACCGAAAAGCTGGTGAGCGGGGCCCTTGATGCGCTCTCCCGCTGTGGCGCCGAGGACCCGGACATCGAGGTGTTCAAGGTTCCGGGGGCCTTTGAAATCCCCCTCGTGGCCAAGCGCGTGGCCGCGACCAAGCGCTTCGATGCTGTCATCTGCCTGGGGGCGGTGATCCGCGGGGCGACCCCCCACTTCGACTTCGTGGCGGCCGAGGCGTCGAAGGGGATCGCTCAGGTAATGATGGAGACCGGGCTGCCGATCATCTTCGGCGTGATCACCGTGGATACCATCGAACAGGCCATTGAGCGCGCCGGCACCAAGCTCGACAACAAGGGCTTCAGCGCGGCCATGGCGGCCGTGGAGATGGTCAATCTCTTTGACGCGGTGTAAGTCCGATGGGGACCCGTCGCAAGGCGCGCGAGCTGGCCATGCAGGCGCTCTTTTTCATGGACCTGCGCAAGGATTTCTCGGCCGAGATGTTCGCGGGGTTCTGCGCGAGCTTTGCGCCCAAGCCGGATGTGCGGCCTTTCTTCATGCAGCTGGTGGAAGGAGTGCTCGCCCGGCGCGAGCAACTGGACGCCCTGATCCGCTCCGCCTCCGACAACTGGTCCCTGGAGCGGATGTCCGGGGTGGACAGAAACGTCATGCGCATCGCCGTTTTTGAAATGCTCAGTTGTGCCGACATCCCCGCCAAGGTCAGTATCAACGAGGCGGTGGACATCGGCAAGAAATTCGGAACCGAGGATTCCGGCGCCTTCATCAACGGGATCATCGACACCATTCGCGCCGCGATCGAGCGGGGCGAGGTCGAGCCCTTCGCGCCGGATGCGCCGGTCGACCCGCTGGCCGGCGGACGCCCGCGGCCCGTCCCGACCCCGGAGGAGGTCCCATGATCATCCAGACACTGGCCGTCGGCCCCATCATGGCCAACTGCTTCATCGTCGGCTGCGAGCAAACCCGGGAGGCGGCCGTCATCGACCCCGGCGACGAGGCTGACCGGATCCTGTTGGCGTTGGCCGACCAGCGGCTGACCGTCACCCAGATCATCAACACGCACGGTCACTTCGACCACGTCGGCGCGAACCACCGCTTGAAGAAGGCCACCGGCGCTCCCATCTCCGTGCACGCCCTGGACGCCCCCATGCTGGCGCAAATCTCCCGCATGGCGGCGATGTGGGGCATGTCCGCCGAAGACTCCCCGGCCCCGGACCGGCTGATCGACGAGGGCGACCGCATTACGGTCGGCACCATGCGTTTCCAGGTGATCCACACCCCCGGGCACACCCCCGGAGGGGTCTCGCTATTGACCGACGGCCACCTGTTCGTAGGGGACACGTTGTTTGCCGGCTCGGTGGGGCGCACGGACTTCCCGGGCGGGGATTTCGAGACGCTCAAGGCGAGCATTCAGAAGAAGCTCTTCGTGCTGGACGAGGGCCTGAGCGTCCATACCGGCCATGGGCCGGACACGACGATCGGCGAGGAGAAGCGTCACAACCCCTTCGTCGGTCTGCGGGCGAGGTTCGGATGAGCCGGCTCGTCTAGAACGCCCCCAACTGGCAGGGCTTGATCTTGAGCTTCAGGGCTTCGCAGGCGGCGCTGACCCCCATCTTCGGCACACCCAGCGCCCGGGCGATTTCCCAGGCATCCCGGCAGGCGAGCTTCCCGGCGTCAAGCCGGGCGCGGATGGCCGCTTCCATGTCGGGGCGGACGGCGGCGGACGGCCGGACGATTTTTTTCTCGGGCGTATACCCGAAGAGGCCGAGCTGGCATTTGACGATCCGCAGGCCCAGGCGGTCCATCGCCCGGCCCACCTCCGCCGGCGGCCGTTTCGGCTCGGCGGCGGCCTCGAAGGCCAGGGCACAGGCGAGGCGGCCCTCCTGCGCGCGGTCGAGCAGTGCCTTTCGCAGGGCCGGCTCCACCTCGCCGGCCGACTCCCTGGAATCGTGCGCGGGGTGGTTCGTATCGGACGTCGTTTTCATCATGACACCTCGTTTTCTCCCGGCTTGCCGAAACCAGACGGGTCTGTTATACAATTGATTTCAAGTGCTTCGGACTGAAACGCGGCTTTTCTCAGACGGGGGGCAGCCCCTCCCCCGAACCGGCAGCCATACGGGATGCGCTTAAAACCATATCACAGAGTTTCGCAGGCCGGCAACCCCCGCCGCTCCCCCCGGTCGGCCGCAGTACCCGTCACAGCCGCCATCCCGCGCCGGCGCGCGCGACTGCTTCACGTTGGCGCGGTTCCGATCGGGGGCGGCGCGGTAATCTCCGTGCAGTCGATGACCACCACCCCGACGGCCGACGTGGCGGCTACTGCCGCGCAGATCCGGCGCCTGGAGCAGGCAGGCTGCGACATTGTGCGCGTCGCGGTGCCGGATACGGAGGCCGCGGCTGCGATCGCCGGGATCAAGGCCCGGATCGGGATTCCGCTGATCGCCGATGTCCACTTCGACCACCGGCTGGCCATTGCGGCCGCCGGAGCCGGGGCGGACGGCCTGAGGATCAACCCGGGCAACATCGGGTCGGCGCGCAAGGTGCGGGAGGTCGTGCGGTGCGCGAAGGAGTGCGGGATCCCCATCCGCATCGGCGTCAATTCGGGCTCGCTCGAAAAGGACATCCTCCGCCGACACGGCGGAGCCACGGCCGCGGGCATGGTCGCGAGCGCCCTCAGGAACATCGAGCTGTTGCGCGCCCTCGATTTCGAAGCGGTCAAGGTGTCGCTCAAGGCCTCGGACGTGACCCGCACGGTAGCGGCCTACCGGCAGCTGGCGGGGGTGACGGATGTGCCGTTGCACCTGGGAGTCACCGAGGCCGGCACTCTTTTTTCCGGGATCGTCAAGTCCGCCCTCGGCATCGGCATGCTCCTGGCCGAGGGGATCGGGGACACCCTCAGGGTCTCACTCACCCGCGACCCGGTGGAGGAGGTGCGGGTCGGCTTCGAGATTCTAAAGGCCTTGAGTCTTCGCCGGCGCGGGCCCGAGATCATCGCTTGCCCCACCTGCGGGCGGACCCGTATCGACCTGTTCGGCATCGTCGAGCGGATCGAGGATGCGCTCGCGGCCTCCACGGCCCCGATCACGATCGCCGTCATGGGCTGTATCGTGAACGGCCCCGGCGAGGCGCGCGAGGCCGACATCGGCATCGCCGGCGGGGACGGGGTGGGGATCCTCTTCCGGAAGGGGAAGGTCGTCAAGAAGTTCCCCGAGGCGCGCCTGGTGGAGGTACTGCTCGAGGAGGTGGCACGGTTCGATACCGGCCTCGTGAGGCCGTAACCCGCGACCGCCTGCGACCGCCGCCGGTTCAGGCGGCCAAGGGACAAGTCAGAGTCGGAGTCGGCATAGAGTATTCAGCGTACCGATACCAGCGGCCAAGGCCCACGGATGAAAAGACCGCCACTCCCTCTTGCTAGACCCCTTGAACCCTTGGCCCCTCGAACCCTGAACGCCGCCGGTTTCTGACGGCGGGCGTATTAATTCGATAGAGGTTCAACCCAGAGAGGATACCCGACGCAGATGGCCAAACAACCGAAACATGCAATCTCGCCCACCCGCAGCGACGACTACCCGGAGTGGTACCAGCAGGTGATCAAGGCTTCGGACATGGCGGAGCGCTCCCCGGTCCGCGGCTGCATGGTGATCAAGCCCTGGGGCTACGCCCTGTGGGAGAACATCATGCAGGCGATGGACGGCATGTTCAAGGAGACCGGGGTCAAGAACGCCTATTTCCCGCTCTTCATTCCGCTCAGCTTCATGCAGAAGGAGGCCGACCACGTCGAAGGCTTCGCCAAGGAGTGCGCCGTGGTCACCCACCACCGGCTGGAGAAGGACGCCACCGGGGCCCTGGTCCCCGCCGGACGCCTGACCGAGCCGCTGGTCGTGCGGCCCACCTCCGAGACCATCATTGCGGATGCCTTTTCCAAATGGATCGGCAGCTACCGCGACCTGCCGATCCTGCTCAACCAGTGGGGCAACGTCGTGCGCTGGGAGATGCGCACGCGCATTTTTCTGCGCACGAGCGAGTTCCTCTGGCAGGAGGGGCACACGGCCCACGCCACCCAGGCCGAGGCGCTGGAGCGCACCCGGCAGATGCTCGATATATATGCCCGCCTGGCGGAGGAGGTTTTGGCCATGCCGGTCATCAAGGGCGCGAAGACCCCGGCCGAGCGGTTTCCGGGGGCCGTCGACACGCTGTGCATCGAGGCCATGATGCAGGACTGCAAGGCGCTTCAGGCCGGCACCTCGCACTTCCTGGGCCAGAACTTCGCGCGCGCCAGCCAGATCAAGTTCCAGACCGCGGACGAAAAAGAGGAGTATGCCTGGACCACCTCCTGGGGCGCCTCGACGCGCCTGATCGGCGGGGTGATCATGACCCACGGCGACGACGACGGCATCGTCCTGCCGCCCCGGGCGGCCTCGGCCCACGTGGTGCTGCTGCCGATCTTCAAAAAGGAGGAGGAGCGGCAGGCCGTCATGGACTACACCGAGGGGCTGGCCCGCGAGCTTCGGCGGCAGCGCTACCACGACCGCGCGCTCGTCGTGGAGGTCGATCCCCGGGACATCGGCGGCGCCCGGGGCTGGGAGTGGATCAAAAAGGGGATTCCGCTGCGGGTGGAAATCGGCGCGCGCGAGGTCAAGGAGCATACGGTCTTCGTGGGGCGCCGGGACAAGGCCCATCAGATGCGCTCATCGCTGAAGCGGGAGGCCTTCGTGACCGAGATCGCCGGCATCCTGGACGACATCCAGAGCACCCTGTTCGAACGCGCGGCGGTCTTCCGCAAGGAGCACTCGGTTACGATCGACGACCGCGGGGATTTCTACGATTACTTTACCCCCCGCAATCTCGAAAAGCCCGAGATCCACGGCGGATTCGCTTATGCCGGCTGGTGCGGGGAGCCGGCCTGCGAGGCCAAGATCAAGGAGGACCTCACCGTGACCATCCGCTGCATCCCCTTCGAGGCGGCGGAGGAACCGGCGGCCTGCATCGCCTGCGGCCGGGCCGGCCGGCGCGTGGCCTACGCCAAGGCCTATTGAGGTGCGAGGCGGGGTTGCATGATCCGGATCAACGACATCCTCGATAAGGTCGCCGCCTACCATCCTGCGGCGGGTCTGGGTGTGGTTGAGCGTGCCTATGTCTACTCCGCGCAGGTTCATGCCGGCCAGGTCCGCCTTTCCGGCGAGCCCTACCTCATGCACCCCCTGGAGGTGGCCAATATCCTGGCCGATATGAAGCTCGATGCGGTCAGCGTCGCCGCCGGGCTGCTGCACGATGTGCTGGAGGACACGCGGGCCACGTCGCAGAACCTCACAGAGCTCTTCGGCGCGGAGATCCTGAGCGTCGTCTCCGGCGTTACCAAGTTGAGCACCATGCCGACCTCCACCTCTCAGGAGCGGCAGGCCGAAAACATCCGCAAGATGTTTCTCGCCATGGCGAGCGACATCCGCGTCATCCTCATCAAGCTCGCCGACCGGCTTCACAACATGCGCACCCTGCGGTTCCACTCTCCGGAGCGCCGCAAAGCGATCGCCCAGGAAACGCTCGACATCTACGCTCCCATCGCCGCGCGTCTCGGCATCTACTGGATCAAGACCGAACTCGAGGAGAACGCCTTCAAGTACATCGAACCGGAGGAGTACGCCCAGATCGAGAACCTGGTGGCCAAGTCCCGCACCGAGCGCGAACGCTACATCACGACCGTCAAGGAGACCATCCGCGGCAAGCTGGAACAGGCGGGCCTGCCGGGCGAGGTCCTGGGGCGCAGCAAGAACTACTTCAGTATCTACACCAAGATGAAGGAGCAGAACCTCTCCTTCGACCAGGTCTACGACCTGACGGCGTTTCGCATCATCCTGGAGACGGTCTCGCAATGCTACGAGGCCTTGGGGCTGATCCACTCCATGTGGAAGCCGATCGACTACAAGTTCAAGGACTACATCGGCCGTCCCAAGCCCAACATGTATCAATCGCTGCACACCACCGTCATCGGCCCGGTCGGCGAACGGATCGAAATCCAGATCCGGACCGCCGAGATGGACCGGGTGGCCAAATCCGGAATTGCGGCCCACTGGAGCTACAAGGAAGGCGGCCGCATTGACGAAAACATCAGCCAGCGGTTCGCCTGGATTCAGGATTTAGTGGAAAACCAGGAGAGTTTTCGGGACCCCGGGGAGTTTTTGGAAAACGTCCGCATCGACCTCTTCCCGGACGAGGTCTACGTTTTCACGCCCAAGGGGGACATCCGGGCGCTGCCCCGCGGGGCGACACCCGTGGACTTCGCCTACCTGATCCACACCGAGGTCGGCCACAAGTGCATCGGCGCCAAGGTCAACGGGCAGATGGTGAACCTGCCCTACCAGCTGCAGACGGGCGACATCGTCGAGGTCGTCACCGCCAAGAATCACACGCCCAGCAAGGATTGGCTGAAATTCGTCAAGACGATTAAGGCGCGCTCCAAGATCCGCCAGTGGATCAAGGCTCAGGAGAAGGAGCGCAGCATCAGCCTGGGCCGGGAAATCCTGGAGAAGACCTTCCGCAAGGAGAAGCTCAACTTCGCCCTGCTCAGCAAATCCGAAAAGATGAAAGAGGTGGTGGAGCAGCTGGGAGTGAAGATTCTGGAGGACCTCATCGCCAACGTGGGCTATGGCAAGCTCACCCCGCTGCAGGTGTTGCGGCCGTTCACGGCGCGGGAGGCGGCCGAGGACGGCTTCCAGCAGTCGCTTATCGAAAAGCTGATGAGCCGGGTGCGCAAGAAGAAGCCTCAGGCGGGGGTTTTCGTGAAGGGGGTCGAGGACATCCTGATCAAGTTCGGCAAATGCTGCCAGCCGGTGCCCGGGGATGCCATCATCGGCTATATCACCCAGGGCTATGGCGTGACCGTTCACCGCACCAGCTGCGTGAACGCCCTGCGCACCAACCCCGAGCGGCAGATCGCGGTCGAGTGGAACATCGCTTCGACCGACACCTACCCGGTCAAGATCCAGATTGTGTCCTATGACCGGGTGGGATTGCTCTCGGACATCGTGGGCAGCATCAGCAAATCAGGCGCCAATATCCTGAACGCGAGCTCCGAGACCAAGGAAAACAAGATGGTGGAGAGCTATTTCACGATCAACGTCGGGGATAAGGCGCATCTGGAAAAGATCCTGTCCTTCCTCCGGCGGGTCAAGCAGGTCCAGGACGCGCGGCGGGTGGGGTGAGCCGGGTCACGGCGCCTTTTGCACGCGGCCGGACTTGATGCAGCGCGTGCAGACCACCAGGGTCTTGGCCTGGCCCGCGCGCAAGACGCGCACCCGCTGCAGATTGGGATTGAAACGGCGCTTGGTCACGTTGTGCGCATGGCTGATGTGGCTGCCCACTATCGGTTTCTTACCGCAGATGGCGCATATCCTGGACATGAGACACACTCCTTTTACGAATTCATAAAAATGATTCAATACCTCATTTCACATCCTGCAATCAAGCTTTTTTTAGATTGATCGGTCGGGAGGGGTGCGAACCGGTCAGGTTCCCTTGCCGGTTTTGGGAGCCTCCCCGGACAGGGAGGTCTCAGCCAGCCGCGCTTCGGTCCGGGCGATGAAGTCGAGGGCCAGTTGGTGGTAGCCCACATCGGGATAGTCGGTGACGACGGTGCGAAACCGGGCGAGTGCCGCCGGGTAGTGTTTGCTGTTGAAATAAAACACGCCGACCCCGAAATCGTGGCCGGAGAGGCTCTTATAGCAGCTGACGATATGCGCTTCGGCCCGGCGGGCGTAGGCAGAGCCCGGGTGCTGCCGGGTCAGCCGCTGGAAGGTCTCCAGCGCCTTGCGGGCGGCGGTCTGGTCGCGGTCCGGGGTGCTGATGCGGTCGAAGTGGCTGCGGCCGATTTGGTAGATGACGTAGGGAATCGCCTCGTTGCGGGGGTGCAGCTTTTCGAACTCCTCGTACGCGAAGATGGCATCTTCGTACTGTTCGAGCCGGTAGTGTGCATCGCCCAGCTTCAACTCCGCCAGGATGGCATACTGCGAAAAGGGGAAGATGTCCTTGAGGCGCTGGAAGTTGTCGATGGCTTGCTTATAGTCGCCGTCGTCGTAGTTCTCCATCCCGGCCCAGGCCAGCTCCTCGGCGGTGAGGTTTTCGTCAGACCCGCCGAAAATAGAGGTGACCGACCCCTTGAGGTCATCGTAGGTCTCTTTCAGCGTGGTGCAGCCGGAGGTGATCAGCAACAGCACCACACACACCCAGGCCACCCGATGGAAGTTCATCCTGCCCTCGTCACTCCCGGTCTCGAACAAGTTGAGGGGGTGCCCCCACTTCCGGCCGGGACGATTTAGCCACTCTTCGCCCAGCGCCCCAGCCTCCGGGGCGCTGGGGTTCACACGAGTTTGTTGAGCGCTTCCTCCAGTTTGGCCTTGGCGACCATCCCGGTGATCTGGTTGACGACGCCGCCGCTTTTAAAGAAGATAAGGGTCGGGATCGCCTTGATCCCGAACTTGCTCGGCGTGACCGGACTGTTGTCCACGTTGCATTTGGCGAATTTGATTTTTCCGCTGAAACTCTTGGCCAGATCCTCGACCACCGGTGCGATCGCCTTGCACGGTCCGCACCAGGGCGCCCAGAAATCCACCAGAACCGGTTTGTCCGACTGCAGTACCTCGGTTTCGAAATTCCCGTCGTCGATCTCGATGATGCCCTCTGCCATGATACCGATCCTTTCGTGAAAGAAATAACCGTGATAATAGAGACAAAGCTTGGCGATGTCAACCAAGGCACCGGGCGGCGGGGGGAGGGAAAACATGATGAATCGATTGCGTGTGGGGGTCCTGATCTCCGGGGGAGGTACGAACCTGCAGGCCATTCTCGATGCCTGCGAGAGCGGCCGTCTCACGGCCGAGGTGGTCTTCGTCGGCAGCGACAACCCCGAGGCTGCGGGTCTGGAGCGGGCCCGCCGGCGCGGCATCCCGACCTTCGTGGTCGACTACCGCGCCATGGTGAAGGCCTTTCGGGGAAACCCCGGCGCCGCCGTGTTGCCGGCGGATTTCCGGCTGGAGGAAATTCGCGCCAAGCAAGGGTTGCTGGGGGTAGCCGCCGACCCCGAGCGGGTGGATGCATTTTTGACGAGCCGGGCCATCGCCGAGGCCGCCTTGTTGGCCGCCATACGGGAGATCCCGTATGAGCTGATCGCATTGGCGGGTTTCATGCGCACGCTCACCCCGTATTTCATCGACCGGGTGAACACGGACCGGGCCACCCTGCGCCTCATGAACATCCACCCCGCGCTGTTGCCTGCCTTTCCGGGAACCGATGGCTATGGCGACACCTGGCGCTACGGCTGCAAGGTCGCCGGCTGCACCGTGCATTTTGTCGACTACGGGGAGGATACGGGCCCCATCATCGGCCAGCGGGCGTTCCCGATCCGGGAGGAGGATACGCTCGAGACGATCCGTCGGCGCGGTCTGGAGCAGGAGTGGGAGCTCTATCCCGAGTGCATCCAGCGTTTCGCCGAGGGGCGGCTTCGCACGGAGCGTGTGGTGCACGAGCTTGCCGGCGGAAGGCGCTTTGAGCGCAGTGTGGTGAGGATCGCCCCCGCCGCGTGAGGGCGGGAGCGATGTCTCCACCCGGGGTCTTAGACCCGGGCGGTCAGAGGTAGGAGCGGGCCCCCAGATAGCGGGCCCGGAAGTAGTCGCTGGTCAGGTCGGCCTTCTGGATCCGGCTGCCGCGGCCGGGCGCATGCAGGAAGCCGTCCCCGCCGGTGTAGATCCCTACGTGCGATACCCGGTTTCCGCCGCGGGTGGCGAAGAACACGAGATCGCCCACCCGCAGCTCCCCGTCGCCGACCGGCCTGCCCGCATGCCACTGTTCGCTCGATGTCCGCGGCAGGTCCAGGCCGTTGAGCTGATAGACGACCATGGTGAGCCCGCTGCAGTCGAAGCCCGCCACCGTTGAGTCCCCGCCCCACCTGTAGGGCACGCCGATGAAGCGCTCCGCGGTGCGGACGAGCTCGGAGCGGACCTGCACCTCCAGCATCCCTTCGGGGCGGGCGCCGGCGTAATCCTCCGGCGCGATGATGAAAAACTCCTCGATGACGCCGGCCGTCCGCAACTGTTCGGCCTGGGTGACGGCATCCTCCCGCGAGGGGAAATTGCCGATCCGCACCTTGTAAAAGCCCGATGCGTCGATGAAGTGATAGGCCGAGAGCTTGCGGGCGAGAAGCCGTTCAGTGAGGCGCACGGCATTGTCGATGTTCTTGAATGCGCCGGCCTGAATGCTGAAGCGCATGGTTTTTAATACAGGCCGCCGCGCGGGGATGAGGGGCGCCTCGGGCGGGGGTTTGACCTGCCCGGCGCAGGCGGCGATCAGCAGCCAGACGGAGACGGCCGCCAGGAAACGGATGCGCCCTGTGTGGCGGCGGGAGCGAGCGCGTGGCATCGTGACCTCGTCGTTTGATGTCGGCGGGGTCTTGCTTTTACAACAACACCTTGAGGATGATCGGAAACGCCACCAGGGTGCCCACCGATGCCCCGAGGTTGGTGAAGGCGACGACCAGCAGGATCCGGGTGACGTTGTTGCGCCAGAAGCCCCGGAACGACATAATGTCCTGCGGCAGGCTCTCGATGTCCTTGACCTTGGGTTTGCGCGAAACGGCCTCCACCAGCCCCGACACCCAGCCCGCAGCGATCATGGGGTGCAGCGTGGTGAAGGGGGCGACGACCACCGAGGAGATTACCGTAGCGGGGTGGGCGAGGGCCAGGGCAGCCCCGAGGCCCGCCAGGAGACCGGTGCAAAGGCTCCAGAGCAGGATCATGTCGGTGCCGGCCTCCCGGCCTCCGAAGAAAAAACCGGCCATGAACAGCGCGACGATGCTCGCCGGGATGCCCCATTTGAAGACCGCCCCCATCCTGCCGGGCGGCGGCAACGCCTCCAGCGCGCCGAGATCGGCCGGCTGGTCCCAGTTGGCCTGGATGCCCGGGAGGTGGCCGGCGCCGACCACGGCCACGATTTTCGTGCCGGGGGCCTGGCGGATTTTGGCCGCAAGATAGAGGTCGCGCTCATCGATCAGGATCGTTTTCAGCATGGGCATGGAGCGGCCGACCTCCGCCAGCAGGGATTCGAGCACATCCTGCTGCTTGAGGCGCTCGATCTCCTCCTCGGTGATCGCATCCGCCGCCCCCATGGAGGTGAGCAGTTGGTAGAGGAGCTTGATCCGGCTCCACCACCCGAGGGCGTGCCAGGCCCGGGAAAGGGTCGCACGGATATCGCGGTCCGCCAGCCAGACCTGGGCCCCGAGGTCATCGGCCATCTCCACCGCCCGGAGCATTTCGGCGCCGGGCGTCACGTCCATTTTGCGGGCGATCCGTTTCTGAAACGAGACGAGCAGGAGGTTGGAGAGAAGCAGAAAGGCCTTCTTCTCGCGGACGACCTTGATGATGTCCGTGTCTCGCCAGCGGTCCTTCTGGCGCAAGGCCTGGAAGCGGGAGGCGCACAACTCGACGCAGACGGTGTCGGGCGCCTCCGCCGCGAGCACCTCCTCGACCAGCCGGACGCTGTCCTTGGAGACGTGCGCGGTGCCGACCAGGATGATTTCCCTCTCCCCGTCGCGGAGACGCTGGACCATGTGGGTGTTGTCTGTCATAACGCTCCAGTGTATATAGCCTGCGGGAAGCAGCAACGCTCATCGGAATCGGGGCGGTATCGAGTTCGGAACCGGTCTTTTTGGCTCCGGAACCGACGTGCTGCGCACGAGTGGCACGGCCAGCTGAAATGCCGATACCGATTCCGACCGCGACTCCGTCCTGACCCCGCGGAATCTGGACCTCTTGTAACGCCACCGACTTCAGCGGGTGTGTGGAGGTGTCAGGCAGAACAGCTCTGCCACCGTTAGAAAGTGTATTACATTCGCCGGGGTATGGCAAACGAAACCGGAGGCGGGCCATGACGGCCAACGCAGTCGACAGTTTCCGGATCCGCGTCGAGCCCTATTACGCGAGCCGCGGGGATGAGGTCGCCGTGTTCGAAGCCGTCTACGCCGCCCGGCTTCCGGTCCTGCTCAAGGGGCCGACCGGCTGCGGCAAAACCCGCTTCGTGGAGCACATGGCCTTTCGGCTGAAACGGCCCCTCGTGACGGTGGCCTGCCATGAAGAC
>JBFYWT010000224.1:0-2810 GCA_041310895.1 Desulfobacteraceae bacterium
CTGATCTCCGCGCTGAGGTCGCCAAGAGGCTCGCTGCCGGTGACGATGCGCCCGGCCTCCAGCACGAGATCCAGGTCCGCCGCCCGGAGGATCTCCACCGGCAGGGGATGGTCGGGGATCACCCGCGCACTCCTGGGGGCCGGAGCGGCATCGGGCTCCGCACCCGAGAGGATCAGGTCGCTCATATGCAGCTCCCCGATCCGGATGCGGCCTTCGATCAGGGGACGCGCAGGGGCGTGGGTGACGGTGACGACCGCATTCAGATCGCTTTGGCCGACGCGCAGATCCTCTTCGTAGGTGAACCGCTTGCCGTGGGCCGAAACCTTGCCCCTGGCATGAAATTCGCCTTGAAGCGGCAGGACGATGTCCATCAACGGGTCGAGTCCCTTGATCTCTCTTCCGGTCAGCTCATGGGTGAGATCGAACTCCTGGCGGCTGAGGGGGCGGGCGACAGCGCCCTCGGCCTTCAATTCCACTTCCCCGGCCCGCAGGTCGAGCCGTACCGGCAGCGGCGTATCCGGGCGGTAAAGCTCGGCAATGGAGCCGGCGGCGATCGTGGCCTCAAACGGCACCCGGTTCAGGGTTCCCGATAGAACAACTGCCGCCGGCCGACCCCGGCGCACGGTCGCCTCGGCCTTGGTCAGGGTGATGTCCACCTGCCGGCGCATGATGGTGCCGGAGCCTTTCAGCCCGGCCGGGTTCGCCCGCACGGAGAGCTCCGCCTGTTCGAGCAGTGCGCGCGGGGTCTTCCCTGCGCTGCGGCCCTTGATGTGAACGGCCTTCACCGCCCCGGATAGCACCAGCGGCAGTTTGAGCTGCCGGAGGGTTCGGCCGGCATCGATGGAACCGATGGCAGCCGTCAAGGAAATGTCGGGTACATCGTTTCCGGTCAATTCCACTTGCCCCTGCAGGCTCGCCCCGGCCGCTCGGCCGCGCAGCGATGCCTCGAGTCGGCCGTCCGCAATGGTCACATCGGCACCGAGTCCTTCGATGGGCACGGGGCTACCGGCAATCCCGGTCACATCCACCTGAAGACGGGCGTCGAAGGACCGCAGCCAGTCCATCGGAATGGGACGATCCAGCGGTTCAGGAGAAAGGGGCGCCGCAGGCGCCGCCTGGAGTTCCCGCAGCACCAGGCGCTCCGCGGCGAGGCGGCCCGTCAGAAGCGGCTTTTCGCGGTTCCCGTCCCACCGCAGGGAGCCGGCGAGGCGGCTCTCCCCGATCTGCGATGAAAGATCCCGCAGCTCGTGCACGCCGGCGGCATGGGCGATCACCCCGGTCAAATTATAAACGGCGATGGGAGGAAGGGGTACTCCGATCAGATCGCCGAGCCGCTCCAGGCGGCGGCCCGTGATCCGGGTCGCGGCCTCGAACCGGCGGCCGTCGGCGGAGTCCGCGACCGATCCCGCGGCGGTGAGCACGGCCCCGGCCGCCGCCGCGTCGAGCGCGAACGGCCAGGCGGTTTCGTTGGATCCAGTACCGGTTCCGTTTCCGCCCTTAAACGAAATGGAGATGGGGACCCGGTCGAACTCGGCGGCCAGGGAGGCCGAAAGAGGCCCCTCTTTGCCCCCGGCGCCTTGGCCATGTGAAATGAGGACCCGCTTCCACGGCCCGATCCCGAGAATCTCTCCCTCCAGCTCAGCCACCTGCCACCCACCCCCCTGGATGACCGCCTGCGAGGAGATCCGAAAGGAGCCCGCTTCCACCATTCCTGCTCCAAGCTCCCGGGCCAGAGCTCCGAGGTTTTCACCTCTCAGAAGCGCTTGCAGATCCCATCTCTTGCCGGCCTCGGACGCCGTTCCCTTGATTTCCAGATCCGCACCGGCCAGCCTGACCCGGCCCGACAGGGGCCAGGCCGAGGCTTCAGAGAGAGCAGCCAGGGAGCGCTCGGAAGTGAATGCGGCCGACAGCGGCACACTGCCGAGCGTCCCCTCCAGCGCAAGCTCCAAGGGAACATCCCGCCCGCCGGAGGCGGTTCCATTGGCGACGGTGACATCGGCCCAGCCCTCCGCCCCTTGAATGTGGGCGGTCAATTCCGTCGCCCGAAACACCCCGGCGGCGGCTGTCAGGAGGCCGGAGAGCGCGAAGGCCCCGATCCCGCGCGGATCGACATCAAAGAGCTTTTGGATGGAATCCGTGCGCTCGCCGGTGAGGGCGAAGCGAAGATCGAAGCGGTCCCAGGCGAAGACCCGGGCCACCCGCCCGGCGGCGGTCAGCGAGAGACCGGGGCATTGGATCTCCAGGTGCGCCGACCAGGGCAGGTGCGGCCCCGCGGCTTCCGCCGGCGTATCGGCCTTCAGCTGGATGCGGAAGGGGACCCCCTTGGCCGTGCCCTCGGCCTCGATCTTCTCCGGCTGCCCGGGAAGGTTCCACAGCCGGGCCTCGCGGATGTCGTAGCGGGTGGCAACCCCCTTGAGCGACCGATGGGAGAGGACGGCATTCCGGATCTGGATGCGCTCGATGGCGGGAAAGGCCACCTCAACGGGGTCTGCGGCGCCGGGGTCGCCATAGGGAGAGTTGTAGGCGCCTCCGGGGCCGGATTCGAGAAAAATCTTAACCCCGGCGAAATGGACATCCAGGACCTGAAGATCGCCCCGCAGCAACGGCAGCAGGGCTACCTGGACCCCGACCTCTTCAGCCGTGGCGAAATGCGGGTCGGCGGCCCATTCCGGATTGGCAATGGCGATCTCCCCCAGGACGAGGCGCGGCGTAAGCGAGCGCTCGAGGCGGATCGGCCCTGCGACCCGCACCTCGCGCCCGAAGGCCGCCGTCGCGCGCGCTTCGAGCACGCCGCGGAAGTACGCGGGGTC
>JBFYWT010000230.1:0-2906 GCA_041310895.1 Desulfobacteraceae bacterium
GCATGAACCCCTCCACGGCACCCTGCAGGGCGTTGGCGGCGATCTGCTCGAACTCCTCCGCGAGTTCTTCGAAGGAAACCTGCATCCCCGCCGCGGCGGCAAGAAAGGCGTCGAGGAAATAGCGGCATTCACGCTCCAGGATCAACTCGCGGCTGTAGCGGGGCGTTTGATAGGTCCAGGCCGGGTCGAAGCCGCGACCGCCCTCGGCGGACATCCCGATTAGACTGTCGATGATTGCGCGGTACCAGGCGAGCACCCGGCGGCGGTCCGGTTCGCGGCGGGCGGCCTCCTGGAGGCGGGTGTCCCCCAGATCCTCCAAAAAAACCAGGCCGGCGAAAGGGTCCGCGAAACGGATCGCAGGCACCGGGACCCCCTTGGCGTGCAGATGGCGGCCGATCGCAACGAAGCTGTCTACTTCCGCTACCCGAACCGGCGGATGCAGGCCGTGGTCGGCCATGACCAGCGCGCGGCCCCCGGCGGCCACCCGGAACCAGCGGCGGTCGGACCCGTCTCCGGCGATTGGGCTCCAGGTGCAGGTCTCGGGCAATCCCTCGGAAAAAGTCTTCCGCCAGGCCGCTCGTGCCGAGGCCTCGCGGGCCGCGGCGCGGTAGCGTTCCGGAGTGCCGAGATCCCGCCAGCGAGGAGATTCGGGGATGTCTGCGCTCAGTTCGAGGCCGTCGCCGAGCATCGCCCGGAAGGCGTCCACCGAGTGGGTAAAACGCCCCTCCGGCAGGTAATCGAGGATCACGGGGTCGAGCACCTGGATGCCGGTGAACGTGAGCCGGCGGCATCCCGCCGCCCGGGGGGTCTCAGAAAAACCGGTGATCCGCCCCGTGTCGTCGACGTCGACCGAGTCGAACTCCGGGTCGGCGCACAGGACCAGGGTTGCTGCCGGACGACGGCGCAGGTGCTCCGCGTACACCCGGCCGAGGTCGACGGCGTGGTCGATGTCGGCGTTGACCACCATGAACGGCCGGTGGTCCCAGAAGTCCGCCGAGTTGCGGATGGCCCCGCCGGTGCCGAGAATCTGCGGCTCGAAGCGGATCGACACGGGCAGGCCGTAGTCCCGGGCGGCAAGGTGGCGTGCGATCTCCCCGTGGAGGTGATGGGTGTTGACGCGCACGGCTTCGCAGCCCGCCGAGCGTAGCCGCTCGATATGACCGTCCAGGAGTCTTTTGCCCGCCAGGGTGAACAACGGCTTCGGTGTGTGGGCCGTGGTCGGCAAGAGCCGCGTCCCCAGGCCGGCTGCCAGGATCAGGGCTTTCATGGGGCCAGATGCTTCAGCGCCCGCTCGATCAGCGCCGCGGTTGCGGCGGCCCGCTCGCGGTCCTCCGCGCCGTGGACGCCGAGACCGTTGAAATACTGCAAAGCGTTCTCATACGTGATCCGGGAGAGGGCTTCGCGGTGGTCGATCTCCTTGCGGCGCAGCATCCGGTTGCCGGCGGCGGTGATCTTGCGGATGCGCTCCTTGCCGCTGATCTCCTCCTGCGCGGTCTGCATCAGAAACTGAGTCACGACCCAGTAGGATTCGAGCAGGGTCTTCACGAATATGGCGTAAAGCTTGAGCTTGCGCAACCCGGCGGCGGTCACGTTGAAGCTGTCCGGCAGGGTGGGGTGGGGGATGATCACGGCGTCCTCCATCAGAATTTTCAGCATGCGCCGCACCTGCGCTTCGGCCGGGGTGTCGCTGTCGAAAACGAACTCGAACTGGAAAAGATCCTGGAACCATTCGACCTCGGTGTGCAGATCGGCCGCCGAAAACTGGAACGCGTCGCGCTGGAGGATGGCCATGGCCGTGAGGGCCGCGGGCACGAAAAACGCGATGCAGGTGTTCTTGTAGTAGTCCAGCACCGGCCGCCGTGCCTCGTTCAGGATAAAGCCGGCGGATTCCGCAGGGCGGCCGGGGTCGGGTTTGAGCGCCTCCAGGCTCTTGTGCTGTACGCAGGCGCCCACGGCGTGGGCGATGGCGCGCCGGTGGTCGAGCACCAGGGTGTCGGCGAGGCGCGCGTCGACCGCATAAAGATGGGTCAGGTACACCTCGACCACGGCCATCAGCTCCTCGAAGGTGAACCGCTCCCGGGCCATGTTCAGAACAGCGGCGGCCGTGAGCGCCTGCGGGGTGACGACGCTCACGCGATTGATCTCGAGGGCGATGCGGTGCGCCAGCCTGCGGCAGAACCGGTTCAGCTCCTCCGGCGCCAGATCGCTCACGGCGGCGCCTTCCCGGGCCATCGTCTCCTCCAGCGACAGGGGGCTGCTGAAGGTCAGGTAGACCTTGCCGTAGCGCTTCTTCAGAAATTTCCGTGCGCTCAAGACTTGCCGCAGGCTTTCCGGCTGCTTGTCCCCGCCCCCGATCTCCTGCAGGTAGGACTTCTCCTCCAGAACCTGGTCGTAGGCAATCGAAACAGGGACGATGACAAGGTCGCGGCAGGCCCCGTTATGGTAGGCATTGAGGATGATCGAGAGCAGCCCCAGCTTGGGCATGAGCAGCTTCCCCGTCCGGCTGCGCCCGCCCTCGATGAATTGTTCGATGTTGTAGCCTTCCTCGATCACCTTGTGGATGTACTCGGCGAAGGTGTGCGCGTACAGTACCGCGCCCCGAAAGGTGCGCCGGATGAAGAAGGCACCCCCCCGCCGGAAAAGGGGACCGAGCGGCCAGAAGGAGAGGTTCTTGCCGGCCGCGACCAGCGGGCAGGGCAGGTCGTTGTGGTACATCACATAGGAGAGGATCAGGTAGTCGACATGGCTCTTGTGCGACGGGATGAAGACGATGGGCCCGCGCAGGCTCATGCGCTTGACGGCGGCCAGCTCCTCCGGGTTCATCACGACCCCGTCGAAGAGGTTGTTCAGAATCCAGCCCACGATTCCGTAGTAGAAGAGGATCCAGTTCGGCCGCACGTTGGCGG
>JBFYWT010000021.1:0-14198 GCA_041310895.1 Desulfobacteraceae bacterium
TGCAGGCGCTGCAAGGCCAGCGGGTATTCCGCGCGGCAGTACACATAGCCGCGGGCGGCGCCGATGGCGAAGGCGGCGATGGCCATGCCCTCGATCAGGCTGTGGGGGTCGCCCTCGATGATGCTGCGGTCCATGAAGGCCCCCGGGTCCCCCTCGTCGGCGTTGCAGACCACATACTTGGGTTCGCCCTTGGAGAGGCGGGTGAACTCCCATTTCAACCCGGTCGGAAACCCGGCCCCGCCGCGGCCCCTCAAACCGGAGGCCTTCATCTCGTTCAGCACCCGCTGCGGGGTCATCTCCTTCAGCACCCGGGCAAGGGCGGCGTAGCCGTCATGGGCGAGGGCGGCCCGGATCTCTTCGGGGTCGATCAGGCCGCAGTTCTGCAGCGCGAGGCGCTGCTGTTTGCGGTAGAAGGGCAGCTCCGCGTAGAGGGGAACGGCGGCAACCTCCGGCGGTGGCGGCGGGGAGGGCCCTTCCGCCGGCAGGCGCCCGATGGCCCATTCCCGCACGACGCGGCCGCCGATCAGGTGCTCTGCGATCAGCCGGGGAACCATCTCGGGCCGCACGGGCCCGTAGGTGATACGCCCCTCACCCGGGCGCAGGATGTCGACCAGCGGCTCCCGGGAGCACATGCCGATGCAGCCGACGGTCGACAGACGGGCATCGACCCGGCGGGTCTTCAGCTCGGCCGCCACCGCTGCGCAAGTATCCCGGGCGCCGGCGGCGATTCCGCAGGTCCCCATGCCGATGATGACCCGCGGGACGCTCCACGTGGAAATGCTTGTCACGGCATCCGCCCGCAGCGCCCGAAACTCCTCGATGCTTGCCAGTCTGGCCATGGTGCCCCCCCTATTCGAGAGATTTCAGGATTGCCTTCATGCGCTCCGGCGAGAGTTTGCCGATGCTCTGCTCATCCACCACGGCCACCGGCGCCAGCCCGCAGGAGCCGACGCAGTAGACCACCTCGTAGGTGACGCGGTAGTCGGGGGTGGTGGCCCCGGCCGCGATGCCCAGTTCCTGCTCCATGCGCTCGACGATCTTGCCTGCGCCTCTCACGTGGCAGGCCGTACCGTCGCACTGGCGCACGACATGCCGTCCGCGCCGGGTCAAGTAGAATTGGGAGTAGAACGTGGCCACGCCGAAAACCCGGCTGAGCGGAGCCCTCAGGCCGGCTGCCACGCGCCGCATCACCTCCGGCGGCAGGTAGCCGAAAATCTTCTGGGCCCGCTGCAGCACGGGAATGATCGCACCCCGCTGCCCCCGCCACTCATCGAGCACGCCATCAAGCTCGGCCCATTGGGGCCCCGCTGGCGCGGTGGTGTCAGACGCATTCATGACCCCTCCTCCCCGGCGCTTGCCGGCAGATGGACCACGAAGAGGGAACCGGCCCCCTCTTCGCTCTCCACGATGATGCGGCCGCCGAGTCTGTCGATGTTCTCCTTGACGATCGCCAGTCCCAGGCCCGTGCCGACCACCTCCATGGCCTTCGCGTTTTCCGCGCGGAAAAACTCAGAAAAGAGCCGGGGCCGATCCGCGCGGGAGATGCCGATCCCCGTGTCGCTCACCTCGATGCGCACCGTGCCGTTCGCCTGCGAGAAGCGCAGCGCCACCGCGCCCTCCTCGGGCGTGTACTTGATGGCGTTCGAAACCAGATTTTCCAGGATCTGCTCGATGGTCTCCAGCGGCCCGCGGATGGGCGGCAGGCCCTCCGGAAGCTCGACGCTGAAGGCGAGCCGCTTCTCGGCCGCCCGGTCCTGAAAGGTGCGCTGGATGCGGCGGGCGAGATCGGCCGGATGGCTGGCGGCGCCGGGATCTTCCCGGCGTTGCTCGCGGTTGCGGCTTAAGGTCAGCAGCTCGTTGATCATGGAGAGCATGGTGCGGGCGCGGCGATCGAGCCGGCGCAGGTACTCGGCCTGGTCGTCGTTGACCGCTCCCAGGTACCCGCCCCGCACGACATCCAGAATGCTCACCATGCCCGCCAGAGGGGCCCGCAGGTTGTGGGCCACCTTCATCATGAACCAGGTGCGCTCGTTGCTCAGCCGCTTCACCGCGTCGTAGGCGCGCGCGTTCTCCAGGGCGATCGCGACGATCGTGGCCGTCAGCCGGAAGAACGTCACGTCCTCCTCGCCGAAGCGATCGGGCTTGGCGCAGTAGGCCCCCAGAATCCCGATGACCCGGCCCTCGAGATTCAGCGGCAGGAAGAGGACCGACTGGATCTCGGCCTCGCTCAGGGCTTCCCCGAACTGAAACATCTCCCGTTCCGAGAGCCGGCCGGTCACGAAGGGCTCCCCCTCGATAATGCGCCGGTTGAGCGGGCTGCGGGCCACCTCGACCCCCTCCGCGCGCACGACGCGTTCCGGCAGCCCGAAGCTTGCGGCGTAGCGCAGGAATTTGCCGTCATCGGAGAGCAGTTTGACCGAGATCCCCTTGACCTGCATCACCCGGGCCGCCTCCGCGGTGGCGGTGGTCAACACCTGCTCGAGCGTATGGGTGGAGCCGATGGTTTCCAAAATCGAGAAGAGGGTTTGAAGCTTCCGGTTGAAGGCCCCCTCCGACTCCCGCAGCTGGTCCAGCGCGCGGAGGTGCCGGTGAAACCGGCGGACCATCGCCCCTGCCAGCCAGGCGATCGGAAGGAGAACGGCGGTGAAGCGAACCAGAGTAGTCGCCAGGCCCCACGCACCAGGGGCCGGGGTCAGCTCCTCGCCGCGGAAGAGAAGGGATTGGTGCGGCAGCCAACCGGCGAGCTCGGCCAGCCCCATGAGGGTCAGCGCGGCGATAATGGTCGCCGCCGCCCCCCAGGCCTGCTGGGCCGGCAGGAGCAGCGCTGCGCAGCAGGCCGGCACCAGCAGGAGAAATAGCACCGGGCTGCCCATTCCTCCGGTCAGGTAGACAACCCCCCATAGGGCGGCGCTGTCTAAAGCCACCTGCCAGCCTACAAATCGTGCCCGCCCCTCGGCGGTGTTCAGAAAATCGGTGTGCGCGCGCGACCAGCGCCGGAGCCAGGCGTTGTAAAGAAGAACGCCCGCGGCGATCAGGAGGACTCCGGCCGCCGCAAAACTCACTCCCGCGGCCTGCGCGGCCAGAGTGCCGACGGCGATCAGGGGCGCCGCCAGCCAGCGGGCGCGGACCGGCCAGTGGACCGGGGCCTCCAGCACCTGAAGGAGGTCCCGGGGGGCTGTGTGCGTGAAGACGGCGGCCATTTGCCTCCCTTCTTCCCCATGGAGGTCGGGCTGGGGTGAGAGTACGGCCGGGTCAGGCGGACCGGCGCTCTTTCAGGATCGCCTCGATCTTCGCCAGGAGCTTTTTCGCATCGAGCGGTTTTTCGAAGAGCCACTCCACGGGCCACTGCTCGCCTAAAATGAACTCGAAGGGGCCGGCGCCCTCGGTGCGGACCTTGTCGAGAAACGCCGTCAACATGATGATCGGCAACTGCTTGAACTGCGGGTCTTCCTTGAGCTTGAAGGCCAGGTCGAACCCCTCGGTGTCCGTCGTCATCATGACGTCCAACAGCATGATGTCGGGCTTGATCCGGTTCAGCAGGCTCACGGCCGCCGCTCCGCTTGCCGCCGTGTGGACCTCGTAACCGTTGCTCTCCAGGACGATCCGGGTGGTGGCCACGATATCCGGGTCGTCGTCCACCACAAGGATGAGGCCCTTGGTGTCCATGGGGGGTGCCTCCTCGGCCGGTGCTGCCGGGTTGCGGCTCAGGCCTGGGCCGTGAATGGGTTGACCACCATCACCGGGACGGGCGAGGATTTGACGACCCGCTCGGCGACCGAACCGAACATGATCTTGTCGAGCCCCCGGCGCCCGTGGGTGCCCATGATGACGAGATCGATCTCCATCTGGGTGATGTAGTTCAGGATCTCATCGGATGGGTCCCCGGCGGCCACTTTTACCTTGATCCCTTCGAGGTCCTTGAAATGCTCATCGGCGAATTCGTAGAGCCGCTTTTCCGCCCCTTCGATCACTTCCTTCTCGAACTGGCTCACGGAGGGGTGGGGCACATACATGCTGGTGAAATAGTCGAACACCCGCGCCACGAAGAGCAGGTGGATGCGGGACTTGTGGGTCTTGGCCATGTTGTGCACGAACGGCACGACCTTGAGGGATGCCGGGGAGAGATCGACAGGAAAGAGGATTTTTTTGAATTCCTTCATGCGTGGCCTCCTGTGCGGAATGGGGCCGTCGGCCCTTGCGAGCCTAAGCCGTTCAGTGGACGATCCAGACCGAGCGGTCATGGGCCAGGTGCAGGACCTTGTTCGTGACCCGGCCGATGAAAAAATCCCGAACCCGGGAGACGCCCCGCCGGCCCAGGGCGATGATACCGATCTCCTCGGCGCGCGCGTGCTTAACGATCTCGGCCGCCCGGCTCACGGCCCCGGAGACAAACCGCGTGCGGATGCGCTCCGGGGCGACCCCTAACGCGGCAAGCCGGGACGTGGCGAGATCGAATTTTTGCATGATGTTCTCCCGTACCTGAGAGGCGTTCTCCGGGGGGGCCAGGAACCGCCGGATCCCCGGCGGTGCATCGCTGCCGCCCCGGAAGACGTGCAGCAGGCAGATCGACATCTCCGGGTAGGGGGCGACGAGCCCCCCGATAAAGCGCACCGCCCGCTGGGCGCCGGGGGAGCCGTCGAAGCCGATCAGGACCTGGTTGCCGGGCGGTTTGCGACCGGTGATGAGCAGCGGCACGAAGCTCAGGCCCTGGAGAAGCTTGAGTGTCACGCTGCCGATGACCATCCCCGCCAGGGGGCCCATGCCGCGGCGGCTGGCGACGACGAACTCGTAATCCCCCCGCGCTTCACGAATGATGTCACGGGCGACCCCGTGCCGCCGCCGGCGGAACTCGATCTCGATGTGCTCGGCCGGAAACGCCCGGGCGGTCAGGGTGCGCCGGGCGAGGTTGAAATGCTCTTCGACCTCCCGGCGCTCCTCGGCCTGCCAGGCGCGGAGTGCCCGGGTGACGGCCGCGGGCCGCCGCCCCGTATCGAAACAGGCATCCGGCACGCCGCTGAACACATGCAAGAGGACGGCGTTCAGCGCATGAAACGGCGGGAACGACGCTACATAGCGGCAGGTCTCAAGTGCGCGTTCGGACCCGTCCAAGGGGACCAGAAATCGGCGTTTCATTTTCATCGGCGGTCCCCCCCTGCGAAAGCGGTAAGCGGGTGCGGGGCTCGGCCGTGCAGAGCCGCGGGCTTTGTCGAGAACGCAGCAACAGGTATGCCACCCGCCGGATACGGCGGGGACATGTTTAACTAATTGAAATTTAATAATATTAAACCTGGTTGTGAGAGCCGTATGGAAACGTGCGGTTCCATCCGGGCTGTCGGTTTGTTTTACATCCTGTAAAGAGGTGCGGGCTCGAGAGTCAACGAGCACCCGCAAAGCGGGTGGCTTGGATTTTCGGCCGTAGGCCGAAAAGACAAAAGCACGATAGTGCGTCACTCGTTGCACGTGAAACCGCGTGCACAGCACGCGGTTTGAAAACACGTAATAAAGCCGGTCGAGTCATCCCCCCTTCCCCTTGCGGGCGGGGGCAGGGGAGGATGATTTTTATCCGACAACGTGTCCCTGTTCCGGGGCATGCGCACTTTGTAACCATCCATCAGGCGGAGAAAATTTCACGCCGGTTCTCGCGGTGGTCGACGAGGTAGAGCAGGGTCGCCACGCGGCCGAGCTCCTCCTTGAGTGCGGCCAGCTTGGACCGATCGAGGCCGTACAGGCGGATGTAGACCTTGCGGAACCCCTCCGGTACATTCTCGTAGGAGGTGAGAATGCTCACCATGCGGCCGCCGTGGCGGCGGATGGGGTCGGCCAGCTCCTTGATCGAGCCTGGCCGGTCCTGGATCTGAAAGGCGATCTGAATGCCGCGCTTGCCGACTCCGGTCAGGGCGATCAGCACCCGGAAGATGTCGGTCTGAGTGATGGTGCCGACGACGCTCCCCTGGGCGTCGACGACGGGGGCCCCGGAAATTTTGTTGGCCAGCAGGATCTCGGCCGTCTCTTCGACGGTCAGCTCCGGCGGCAGGCTGATCGGGTTTTTGGACATGATGGACTTCACCTTGATCTTGGCGATCAGGTAGAGCATCTCGTGCACGTCCAGGGTGGTGGCGTCCGAGGCCGAGGCGCGTTTGAGGTCGCGGTCGGTGACGACCCCGACCAGTTTGCCACGGCGCAGCACCGGCAGCATGCGGATGCTGTGCTGTTTCATCAGCTTGATGGCCTCCTGCATGGAGTCTTCCTCGTCGATCGTGACCGGGTTCGGGCTCATCCAGTTCTTGACCAGCATGGGGACCTCCTTTGGATAATGTGGGTGCGGGGGCGGGGCGGCGCGCTGTGCGAAATTCCCAGTGCCTGTGAGCGTATCATATCCGGTGCTCGGGTTGCAATCGGGCTAGTCGCTTTCGTCCTCAACGACCGTTTTCAGCTTGAGCCGGTATTTGTCGATCTTGGAATGCAGGGTCGGCCGGGAGAGGCCGAGCAGCTTGGCCGCCCGGGAGCGGTTGCCGTGGGTGAGGCTGAGCGCCTCACTGATCAGCATGCTGGCAAACTGATCCATGGCGGCATCGAAGCGGTTCGGCGTCTGGCCGGCGCTGAGGGCTTGACGGATCCACTGGCGCGTGGGCGGGTCCGTCCCCTGGGAAGCCGCTGCGGGGTCCATCGCCCCATCGGCGGCATGGGCCACCTCTGCGACCTGGACCGGTGCCCCCCGGTTGAAGATCAATGCCTTCTGCAGCGTGTTGGCCAGCTCGCGTACATTGCCCGGCCAGTCGTAGCGGGCGAGCTCCGCAACGGCCTCCGGAACAATCCCGGGGTTGTCCATGTCGAGCTCGGCGGCGAAGCGCGCGAGGAAGTAATCCACCAGCAGCGGGATGTCGTCCAGGCGTTCGTGCAGGGGCGGCAGGCTGATGGTCACGACCTTCAGCCGGTAATAGAGATCTTCCCGGAACCGGCCCTGCTGCAGGGCGCGCTCGAGATCGCGGTTGGTGGCGGCGATGATGCGCACATCCACGGGCACGGTCTCCCGGCCTCCCAGACGTTCGATGCTGCGCTCCTGGAGCAGGCGCAGGATCTTCGATTGGATCCCGAAGGGCATGTCGCCGATCTCGTCCAGGAAGACCGTGCCGCCGTTCGCCTGCTCGATTTTACCCAGGCGGCGGTGGGCCGCGCCGGTGAAGGCGCCCCGCTCGTAGCCGAAAAGCTCGCTTTCCAATAGGCTCTCGGGGATGGCCACGCAGTTGATGACCTGAAAGGGCCGCTCGGCCCGCAGGCTGTGGGTGTAGATGGCCCGTGCCACGAGCTCCTTGCCGGTGCCCGAGGCCCCGCGGATGAGCACGGTGGCATCGGTGGGCGACACCCGCCCGATGGCTTTGTAGACCTCCTGCATCGGCCGGCTGCGGCCGATGATCGCCTCGCGGCTGGCCGGGTCCGGCCCCCCGCCCATGTCCACCGGTGAACGCATGAAGCGTCCGGCCTCCAGGGCCTGGGCGATCACGGTCAGCATGGCGGGGACTTCAAAGGGTTTGAGCACGTAGTCGAAGGCGCCGAGCTTGGTGGCTTCGATCGCGTTTTCGGTGGTGCCGTAGGCGGTCATGATGATTATCGGCAGCTTGGGCTCAAAACCGTGGATCACGCGGAAGCTCTCGATCCCGCTCTGGCCGGGCAGGCGCATGTCCAGGATCACAAGATCCGGCGCCTGCTTCTGGACCTTTTGGACGGCCGCCTCCCCGGAGGCGGCGCTTTCCACCGTGTAGCCCTCCTCGGTGAGCAGTTTGCGGAAGCTGCGTCGCAGCTGGTCGTCGTCGTCAACGATGAGGATCGTACTCATCCCCCGGCTCCCGGATCGGAATGGTGATAGTGAACGAAGCCCCTTGCCCCTCGGTGGATTCGACCTCGAGCCGCCCGCCGTGGTCGACGATGATCCGGTGGGCGATGCTCAACCCCAGGCCCGTGCCGTCCTCCTTGGTGGAGAAAAAGGGCTGAAAGAGCTTTTCCATCTGGGCGGCCGGAATGCCGGGCCCGTTGTCCTGCACCCGGATGACGGCCGCCCGCTTCAGGACCGGGTGGAGGAGCGTGCGCTCCTCGATAAGGATCGCACCGCCCCGCACCATGGCCTCACAGGCGTTGACCATAATGTTGACCAGCACCTCCTTGAGCTGCTCGGGATCGGCCACCACCTCGGGCAGCGGCTCGTGGCGGTGAATCCGGACGGTCACGCCGTAGGAGCGCAGGCGATGCTCCAGGAGGCGTACGGCGGAATCCACGACGGCGGAGGTGCTGACCGGCTGCATCCGCAGCCGGGGCGGGCGGGAGAACTCGAGAAAATTCTGCAGGATCGTATCGATGCGGCGGATCTCGGCCGCGATCACCTCCAGGTCCTCTTTCTGCGCCGGGCTGAGCTCAAGCGACCGGCTGAGGGAAAAGAGCCGCATCTGGACTGACGTAAAGGGGTTGCGGATGCTGTGGGCCATGCTGGCGGCGAGCTTGCCCATTACAGACATCTTCTCGGCATGGGCGAGCGTCTCCCGGCTGCGCTCCAGCTCGACGCTGGTGTGGTCCACGTCGTGCAGAAGGACCCGCACCCGGCGGCTCAACGTCTTGAGCTCGTCGCCGGCCCCTTCGTGTTCGCCGTAGCGGGCCGCCTCCGCCATGAGCCGGCGCAGGGGGATGACCATCTGGTAAACGACCACCAGGAAGAGCAGCGCGCTCAACAGGAGGGTGCTTCCCATCGCGCCGAGCGCCGTGAGTCGCAGCCGTACCGCCTGATCGTGGAGCGCCGACTGAACGGCGCCCGGCTCCTGAACCGGGAGGGAGGCCACCAGCGCGTCCATGCGGAAGGAGGTGATGACCAGCATCAGCCCGAGGCCGCAGACGGTAAAGGCAAAACCGCCGAGGATGAGGACGATGCGGGATTTCAGGCCGATGCGGATCATGCCGGCGTCAGTTGGGCCTCAGTTCCGAAGGGTGGCTGAACAAACGATCGTATCGGCCGCCGACGGCCCTCAGTTGCCCCCGGCGCGCGAGCTCAAGACCATCTCCTGGAGATGGGCGAACACGGCGTTGCCTTCGATCGCCGTTTTCTCCTGACCGGACGCCATCCGGTGAAAGCGGGGCAGGGCCTCTTTCTCCCGGGCCTCGAAGCGCTCGTCCGTGAACTGGAGCAGGTGGTGCATGCGGTTGAACACCACGGCCGGGCCGAGCACCTGCTCGCCGGTGTCGCGGGTGAAGACTGCCCCGGTCACCAGGCAATGGGGCACGCGGAACGGTTGCGGGGGTTCCCGGAACCCCAGAAGCTCGCCAAACAGGGTCAGGCTCTCCTCGACCCCCTCCGCATAACGGCTCTCGATCGAAGCGATCCCGTCGCGGCGGATCCCGTTGATGTCCTCGGCATTGAAGGCGAGGTCGAGCCGGGCGATGCACGCGGCCTGGACCTCCCTGAGGGAGTCCGCCTTGCGGCTCGTCTTGACGTCGGAGTCTTTCAGGATCTTGATGATGTTCCCGATCTTGACCATTTCGCCGACCTCGGGGCTCTTGCGCATCGCCACGTCCGCGGCCGTCGTGCGGTAGATGGGCAGCTCGTTGTCGAGCACGAGGATCGAGGGCGGCCCTTCGCCGCTCGCGCGCACGTAAAGATCGAGGTCGCGCTCCCGCCGGTGCTCGTAGGGGCTCAGGCCGAGCAACTCGCGCATGGCCCCCTTGTCGAGCTTGACATCGCTGCCCGCCGGGCCGAGGGTGGCGAGGACGCGTTCAGCCAGCCGGTCGATCCGGATTTTCTGAAGCAGATTCTCCTTGAATCCCATAACGCCTCCATCGGTGATACGTTTCCTGTAGCACAAATGCGCAGGAGAGTAAATTGACCCGCCCCGGGCGATGGTGTATAGGAACGGGACGGTCTCACACGTTTCAGCCCCCTGTTTCCCGAGTCGAGGCGCGCCATGACGGACCACGTGACATTGACCTTCGCCGGCAAGACCTACCGGTTGCCGCTCGTCACCGGCTCGGAGGGAGAGCAGGCGATCGACGTGTCCGGGCTGCGCGCTGAGACCGGGCTCATCACGCTCGACAACGGCTTCGCCAATACCGGCAGCTGCAAGAGCGCCATCACCTTCCTGGACGGGGAGAAAGGGATTCTGCGCTACCGGGGCATTCCGGTGGAGCAGCTGGCCGAGCGATCCACCTTCAAGGAGACCGCCTATCTGCTCGTCCACGGCGAGCTGCCGACCCAGAAGGCGCTCACCCGCTTTTCGGTCCTGCTGAACGATCACTCCCTCGTCCACGAGGACATGAAGATCTTCTACCAGAGCTTCCCCCGCTCCTCCCACCCCATGGGGATCCTGTCGGCCATGGTGAACGCCCTGCGCAGTTTTTACCCCGAGCTGCAGAGCCTGGAGGAGGAGATCAACATAACCGTGACGCGCCTGCTCTCCAAGGTACGCACCATGGCGGCCATGTCCTACAAGATCTCCCGCGGGCACACCGTCGTCACCCCCCGGCCGGATCTGACCTATTGCGCGAATTTCCTGAACATGATGTTCGACTCCCCGGTCAGGCCCTACGAGATCGACCCGGACGTGGTGAAAGCCCTGAATGTCTTCCTGATCCTGCACGCCGACCACGAACAGAACTGCTCGACCGCAGCCGTGCGCGTCGTGGGCAGCGCGCGGGTGAACCTCTACGCGGCCATCTCGGCCGGGATTGCGGCGCTGTGGGGGCCGCTGCACGGCGGGGCCAACCAGGCCGTGGTCGAGACCCTGGAGGCGATCGTCCGAGACCGCTCGCTTGCGCAGGTGATCGCCCGGGCGCGGGACCCCCAGGACCCCTTCCGGCTGCCCGGGTTCGGGCACCGCGTCTACCGGACCTACGACCCCCGCGCCCGGATCATGAAGCGGATGGCCCACGTGCTGCTGGACAAGCTGAAGACCTCCGACCCGCTGCTCGACGTCGCCCGGCAGCTCGAAGAGGTAGCCCTGAAGGACGACTATTTCATCGCACACCACCTCTATCCAAACGTGGATTTTTACAGCGGGATCGTTCTGCGGGCCATCGGCATTCCCACCAACATGTTCACGGTGATGTTCGCCATCGGCCGGCTGCCCGGCTGGATCGCCCAGTGGAAGGAGAGCATGGACGACCCTGAGAGCCGGCTCTGCCGGCCCCGGCAGGTCTTCACCGGTCCGCTCGAGCGGCCCTATGTGCCGATCGAAGAACGCTGACATCAGGACATTCGGGGGAAGGGGGACTTTTTTCAGTGGGAGCGGTATCTCTTGACTGCCGTAGCCAGCGGCAAAGGCTGGTTGCCGCGATAACCGCCTGGTATCGTGGCTGGAGCTTACTCCGCCGAAGTACTTTTGGCTACGAAGGCCGGCAGCCACTCCCACAAGGGCAACACACCGTTGCCGCGAGAGCGGCGCTGCGCGCCATGAGCTCATTTTAATAATGCGACCGAAACCGTGAGGAGGGAGGGGACCATGATCGTCGGAGTGCTCAAGGAGATCAAGACCAAGGAGAACCGGGTGGCCATGACGCCGGCCGGGGTGGAGCAACTGGTGGCCCGCGGCCACACGGTGGAGATCGAAACCCGCGCCGGTGAAGGCTCCGGGTTCACCGACGCCCAATACGAGAAGGCGGGGGCGCACATTCTGCCGTCGCCCCGGGAGGTCTACACCCGCTCTGCCATGGTGATGAAGGTCAAGGAGCCGCTCGCGGTGGAATACCCGCTCATCCGCAAGGGGCAGGTGGTCTTCACCTATTTTCACTTTGCGGCCTCCGAGGAGCTGACCCGGGCGCTGATCGCATCCGGTGCCACGGCCGTGGCTTACGAGACCGTCGAAAAGGCCAACGGGTCGCTGCCCCTGCTGACACCGATGAGCGAGGTGGCCGGCAAGATGGCGGTGCACGAGGGTGCCAAGTATCTCGAGAAAATCTACGGTGGTAAGGGCAAGCTGCTGGGCGGGGTGCCCGGGGTGGATTCCGGCACGGTGCTTGTTATCGGCGGCGGGATCGTGGGGGTCAATGCGGCCAAGATCGCCTGCGGGCTCGGGGCCAAGGTCTACCTCCTGGACACCAACCTGGAGCGGCTGCGCTACCTCAGCGATGTCATGCCTCCCAACTGCTTCCCGGTGGTCTCCAGCCCGGCCAGCATCCGCAAATACCTCCAGGAGGCCGATCTCGTGGTGGGCGCGGTGCTGATCCCGGGTGCGACCGCCCCCCGCCTTGTCACGCGCGACATGCTCAAGCTCATGAAGAAGGGCACGGTGATCGTGGATGTCGCCATCGACCAGGGCGGCTGCGTCGAGACGGCGCGACCGACCACCCACGATGACCCGATCTACGAGGTCGACGGGATCATCCACTACTGCGTGGCCAATATGCCCGGGGCGGTGTCGATGACCTCGACCATCGCCCTGACCAATGCCACGCTGCCCTATGCCCTGCAGATCGCCGACAAGGGCATCGCGCGCGCCGCCCTCGATAACCCGGAGATCGCCAAGGGGATCAACATCATGGCCGGCAAGGTGACCTACCCGGGCGTGGCCGAGGCCTTCGGACTGAAATACACGCCGATCGAGAAGGTGATGGGCCCGAAGCGGCGCAAATGACGGAGGATAGGGCAATCGAGGAAACCGTACACGTACACGTACACGTACACGAAACCCAACGCCATAACGCCATGTGAATGAAGATACGGGAAAGAGAATCGGGTACGTGTACGTGTACGGGAACGTGTACGGAAAGAAAACCGGCCAACACAGGCGGAACGCCAATAAACGGCTTCTACCAGTGCGATAAGGCGAATTCACTAAACTCCGAACTGTGTAGACCGCGCCCTGAGCCCTGGAGCCTTTTGAAGGAGAGACCGAATGGCCAAAAAAAAGCCGTCGCTTGACGAGCGCTGCGTCAATACGATCCGGGGGCTGGCGATGGATGCGGTCGAGGCGGCGGCGTCCGGGCACCCCGGCGCGCCGATGGGACTTGCGCCCGCGGGGTATGTACTCTGGACCCGGGTGCTCAAACACCACCCGGCCGACCCCGGCTGGCCGGACCGCGACCGGTTCGTGCTTTCCGGGGGGCATGCTTCGGCCCTGCTCTACAGCCTGCTCCACCTGTGCGGGTACGACCTGCCTCTGGAGGAGCTGCGGCGCTTCCGGCAGTGGGGCAGCCGCACCCCGGGCCATCCCGAGTACCGGCACACCCCGGGGGTGGAGACCACCACCGGCCCCCTCGGCCAGGGGATCGCCAACGCCGTCGGCATGGCGGTCGCCGAGCGCCACCTGGCCGCGCGCTTCAACCGTGGGGCGCGGAAGATCGTCGATCATTTCACTTACGTCTTCTGCGGCGACGGGGATCTCATGGAGGGCATCGCCGCCGAGGCCGCTTCCCTGGCCGGGCACCTGGGGCTGGGGCGGCTCATCTGCCTCTATGACGACAACCGCGTCACCATCGACGGAGGCACGGAGCTCGCGTTCACCGAGAACGTGGCCCAGCGGTTCGCGGCCTACGGCTGGCAGGTGCTGCGGGTCCGGGACGGTAACGATCTCGACGCGATCGAGGCGGCCTTCGCCGCGGCGCGCGCCGAGGCGGCCAAGCCCTCTCTCATCGTCTGCCGCACCCAGATCGCCTACGGCAGCCCCAACAAGCAGGGGTCTCACGAGGCGCACGGCGCCCCGCTGGGCGCCGAGGAAATTCGCCTGACCAAGCTGCGGCTGGGGATGCCCGCCGACGAGAGCTTCAGCGTGCCGGAAACGGTCCGGCACCATTTCGAACGCTGCGTGGCGAAGGGCGAGCGGGCCGAGGCGGCCTGGTGCCGAAAATGGGATGCGTGGGCCCGCCAGCACCCTGAACTGGCCGAAAGCTGGCGTCGGGCCATGGATGGGAGTCTGCCGGCGGGCTGGGATGCGGACCTGCCGACGTTCGCCGACGGCAAGCCGATCGCCACGCGTGCGGCCTTCGGCCAGGCCCTGAACGCCGTGGCCGCACGGGTGCCGGCCTTGATGGGCGGCTCGGCGGATCTATCGCCGTCCAACAATACGGTGATCAAGGGCGCCCGGGATTTCCAGAAAGACGCCTACGACGGGCGCTACCTGCGCTTCGGGGTGCGCGAGCACGCCATGGGGGCGGTGCTTTCCGGCATGGCTCTGCACAGGGGAATCCGGCCTTACGGCGGAACGTTCCTTGTGTTCGCCGATTACATG
>JBFYWT010000039.1:0-20214 GCA_041310895.1 Desulfobacteraceae bacterium
TCACCACCTGCACCCTGGCGATGATGCTGCTGGTCAGCAGCGTCGAGCTGCTCATGATCTACATCGCCCTCGAGCTCTCGAGCTATTCGCTCTACATCCTGGTCCCGCTGCGCAAGGGGGATGGGATCGATTTAGAGGCGGGGATCAAATATTTCATGGTGGGCGCCGCGGCGTCGGCCGTGATGCTCTTCGGCCTCTCCTATCTCTACGGCGCGACCCACACCACCTACGTCGCGGATCTCGTGCGGATACTGCCCGGGGTCATCACGACGCCGGCCGCCGTTCTCGGCCTGGTCCTGACCCTGTGCGGCTTCTTCTTCAAATTGGCCGTTTTCCCCTTTCACTACTGGGCCCCGGATGTCTACCAGGGCGCCGCCAACCAGGTGACTGCCTATATCGCCACGGCCTCCAAGGTGGCGGCAATGGCGATCATCCTGCGCATGGCCGCCCTGGGCACGGACTCGGCCTTCCTCGTGCAGGCCCTGGTGATGCTCTCGATCTGCTCGATGACCCTCGGCAACCTGGCGGCCATCGTCCAGCGGGACCTGAAACGCCTGCTCGCCTACTCCAGTATCTCGCATGCCGGCTACGTCCTGATCGGCGTCCTCAGCATGAGTTCAAACGGGTTCGCGAGCGCCATTTTTTATGCGTTCGCCTACCTGGTGATGAACCTCTCCTGCTTCCTGGTGGTCGTCAAAGTGGCCTCCGACGGCAGCGATCTCAAGATCGCGCAGCTCGCCGGCCTGCACCGGCGCTCCCCCCTGCTGGCCATGGTGCTGATGCTGGCCGCCTTCGGGCTGGCGGGAATTCCACCCACCGTCGGGTTCACCGGCAAGTTCCTCGTCTTCGTGGCGGCGGTGGAGCAGGGCTATCTGTGGCTGGTCATCGTGGCCATGGTCAACGCCACGATCTCCCTTTATTACTATATCATGGTGGTCAAGGCCGCCTACCTGACCGAACCGGAAAGCCCTCCCGCGCGGCTCGCGATCTCCGGCCCCACGCGGGTGCTGGCGGGCGCCCTGGTGACGGTCATGGTAGCGGCCGGCATTTTTCCCAATCCGATTTTGGAGGTGGCCCGGGTCGCCGCCCGTTCCCTGATGTAAACGAGGTGGGTCTGTGGGATTCTTCAAACGCAGCCAGCAACGAAACACCGCACCGGCGCCTGACGCGCCGACACCCCGACCGCCGTTTGGGTGCGGGATCGACGCCGCGGGCGCTTTCATCACCGTCTGCGCCGCAAACGGCGCCTGCCGCTGCGGCGCCGACGCCGTAGGCCGGGCGATCGGGGAGGAGATCCGCGCCCGCGGGCTGAGCGTGCGGGTCGCCGCCATGAAAGTGGGCTGCAGCGGGACGTGCCCCTATGGCCCCCTCCTGGGGTTTCCCGGCGGCGGATTCTTCTACCACCGACTCACCCCCGAGCGGGCGCGGGAGGCAGTGTTTGAAACCCTCGCAAAAGGCCACATCCTGTTTGACCTGCTCCACCTGGACCCCCTGCAATCGACCTCGGGACGGTTTCTTTACGACCATGAGTCGCGGTGCATCGCCATGCTGGATGAAAACCGGTGCATGGTGCAGGTCGCGAAGTACTTTCTCGACTTCGATCGCGGCGTCTCCTGCGGCAAGTGCACCCCCTGCCGCGCCGGTTTCGTGTACCTGCGCGAGATCATCGAGGCGATTGCCGCCGGGGAGGGCCGACCCGAAGACCTGCACACCATGCAGGCCGTCATGGCCGCCATGCGCGATGCCGCTTATTGCGAGTACGCGGCCCGCGGCGCGGGCCCCGTGGCGGCCATCCTCGAACACTTTCAGCCGGAATTCGAACGGCATATCCGCCAGAAGCAATGCCCGGCCGGAGAGTGCCGGCGCCTGGGCGGAGGGGAGCCCGGCGAGGAACGATGATCGTCGCCCACGCCTTTAGGTGCCATTATCACGGTCAGCGCTTCTGTGCGGCCGGCGGGAGATAGGATCCTTCATGACCGAACGAGTCCATCTGACGATTGACGGGCGGCCGGTGGCGGCGGCGGCGGGGAGCACCTTGCTCCAGGCCGCCCGGGAGAGCGGCATCTTGATCCCGACCCTCTGTCACAGTGAGATGCTGCGCCCCCTCGAAGGGTGCCGGATCTGTATCGTCCGCGTGGAGGGCGAGCCGAAATTCGTCTCCTCCTGCAGCACTCCCGTGCGCAGCGGCATGGTGGTCACCACCGACTCCTCCGAGATCCGCGAGACGCGCAAGCTCCTGCTCGAACTGCTTCTGCGGGAGCACTACGGTGATTGTGTGGCCCCCTGCCAGCTGACCTGCCCGGCCGGCATCGACATCCAAGGCTACCTGGCGCTCATCAGCCGCGGAGAATACATTGAAGCGCTGAAGCTCATCCGCGAGCAGCTTCCCATGCCGGCCACCATCGGCCGGGTCTGCCCCCATTTTTGCGAGACCCAGTGCCGGCGCACCCTCGTGGAGGAGCCGATCAACATCAACCATCTCAAGCGCTTCGTGGCCGACTATGAGATGCATCTCGGAGAGCGCCATTTTCCCGCCAAGCGCCCCCCCACGGGTCATAAGGTCGCCATCGTGGGCGGCGGCCCCGCCGGCTTGAGCGCTGCCTATTACCTGTGTCTTTTCGGCCATTCACCGCTGCTCTTCGACGCCATGCCGGAGCTGGGCGGGATGCTCCGCTACGGCATCCCGGAGTACCGGCTCCCCAAAAAGGTGCTCGACTGGGAGATCGATGGGATTCTCCAACTGGGCGTCACCGTGCGCAAAAATGTCCGGTGGGGGCGGGACTTCACGCTCGACTCCCTCCGCCAGGAGGGCTGCGAGGCCATCTTCCTTGCGATCGGGGCCTGGTCGGCTCACAAGCTCGGGGTCCCCGGTGAGACCCTTGCGGGCGTGCACTCCGGGGTGGAGTTCCTGGCCGATGTCGGCCTGGGGAAGCCGGCCGTCATGGGGCAGCGGGTCGCCGTCATCGGCGGCGGCAACGTGGCCATGGACGCAGCCCGCACCGGCCTGAGGCTCGGCGCCAAGGAGATGTCCATCATCTATCGCCGTTCGCGCGAGGAGATGCCCGCCAGCCACGAGGAGATCGAGGGCGCCATGGCCGAGGGCATCGTCTTCCATTTCCTGGCCGCCCCCGTCCGGCTTCTGAGCGCGAACGGCCGCGTGAACCGGCTCGAGCTCATCCGGATGAAACTGGGGGAGCCGGACGCGAGCGGCCGGCGCCGCCCGGTCCCTGTGGAGGGCTCGCAGACCACCCTGCCGGTGGATATGGTCATCACCGCCATCGGGCAGGTCGCCGATCTCTCTCCGCTGGAAAAGGACCCGGCGGCGGCCAAGGCTCCGGTGACGCGCTGGAACACCCTGGCGGCCGACGCGGAGACTCTCTACACCGGCATCGACGGCATCTTCACCGGAGGAGACGTCTATCGCGGACCGGACACGGTGGTGCGGGCGCTTGCGGACGGGCGCCGGGCCGCGTTCACAATCCACCGCTACCTCACGGAGGGCAAGGTCGCACCGCAGCCGAAGGTCTTCAACATCCTCAAGGGAGACTTGAAGACCGTCGCCAGGGGACCTTTCGGCGCGTTGACCCACCAGGCGCGGGTGCGCATGCCGGAGCTCGAACCGGCCGAGCGGATCACCCATTTCGAGCAGATCGAGCTCGGCCTGCCGGAGGAAAAGGCGCGGCAGGAGGCGGAGCGCTGCCTCTCCTGCGGGTGCATGGATGTGTTCGGCTGCCGCCTGCGCCGGCTCTCGGACGAGATGCACCTTCCGACAACCACCCGGACGCAACCCCAGATTCCGTTCGACGACCCCCGCCGGCAGGACCGGCACCCCTTCATCACCCATGACCCCAACAAATGCGTGCGCTGCCGGCAGTGCCTGGAGGCCTGCACCGCCTCCCAGTGCTCGGATGCCATCGATTTCGCCGAGACGCCGTCCTTCAACGAGCGCTGCGTCGCCTGCGGCCTCTGCCTCGATGTGTGCCCGACCGGGGCGTTGGGCGATCGCATCGCCGGCAAGCCCGGCCCCTTCCAGTGCCAGCCGGTGGAGACGGTCTGCGCTCACTGCGGGTGTGGATGCCAGCTCGTGTTCCGCCTCAAGGGGGAGCACTTCTTCACCATCTCCACGCGCAGCGCCGCCCCGCCCGCCTATGGCCACACCTGCCGCCGGGGGCGCTTCGACAGCTTTGACTATGTGAACGATCCCCAGCGGCTGAAAACACCGCTCCTGCGCGAAAACGGCCGCCTCGTGGAAAGCCCCTGGCCGCAGGCGCTGGACCGGGTCGTGCGTGAATTCATCCGCCTGCGCGACCAGCATGGCGGGCGGGCTCTGGCCGCCCTGGGGTCGCCGCGTGCCACCAATGAGGCCAACTACCTCCTGCAGAGAATCTTCCGCACGCACTTTGAAACGAACCACCTGGATTTCCCCGGAAGCCGGGCCATCTCTACCTCCATGGCCGCCCTCGCCCGGGTCATCGGAGGACGCGTGACGCCGATCGCCCTGCGTGACATCGAGCAGGCCGAGGTTATCATCGCCGTGGGCGATCGCATCGAGGAGGAGAACCCGGTCGTGGCGGCGGCCCTGCGGCGCGCGAGCCGCACCCGCGGCCGCCGGCTGATCTGCATCGCTTCCGGCCCGCTGGCGCTGGGGAAATTCGCCGCCCCGGCGCTCTCCGTCCCCCGGGGGCAGGAAGGGGATTTCCTGGCGCTTCTCGCCCAGCGCGTGCTGCAACGGGGACTCATCGACCCCGCCTTCGCCGGCCAGGACCCGCAACGGCTCGCCGCGCTGAGAGAGTCGATCGCCGCGCGCAAACCCGAGCAGCTGGCCGGCCGGCTGGGGATGCCCGAATCGCTCATAGACGAGGTGGCCTCCGCCTGCGCCGCCGCCGGCTCGCTCGCCTTGGTCTATTCCGAGCAGGTGGCCGAGGAGCCGCGAGGGGATTCCAATGTGGAGGCCCTCGCCACCCTCGCCCTCCTGACCGGGCGGATCGGACAAGCCAGGAGCGGCATCCACCCCCTGTGCCGTCACATCAACACCCGGGGGGCGGCGGACATGGGCATGCGGCCAAACCGGCTCCCCGGCGACCTCCCGCTGTCGGAGGAACCCGGGCGAACGCGGCTGGCCGCCATCTGGGATCGGCCGACCCCGGCCGAGCCCGGCTCGGAGCTGGCCCAGCTGAAGGAGATGGCCCGTCGGGGGGAGCTGAAAGGCTTATACCTTCTGGGCGGCGATTGCCTGCCGGGTGAGGATGTCCGGGCGCTTTCTGCCGGTGTGGAATTCCTGGTGGTCCAGGATTTTCTCCTGCGCGACGGTGCCGAGGGTGCCCATGTCGTTCTGCCCGCCGCCACATTTTTGGAGCAGGAGGGAAGCTTCACAGACTCCGAAGGCCGGGTGCGGCGGTTGCACGCGGTGAAGGCGGCACCGGATCACGCCCTGCCGGACTGGCGGATTCCGGCCGATCTTCTGGCCCGTCTGCAACCCGACGCCGGATATGAAGGCGCCCGGGCGGTCGCCCGCGAAATCGCGTGCGTGGTGCCCTATTTCACCGAGCCGGTTTAGCTCGATTTCGAAAAGGCCTGCCATATGCCGAAGCGAATTCTTTTTGGTTTGGACGATTCGGACACTGCCTACGAGGCGCTCCGCAAGCTGGGTGCGTTGCTGGCACCGGCCGATGTTCACCTGCATCTCTTGCATGCGGCACCGGAAACTTCCCACTTTCACCCCGGAGAGCTTTCCACGCTCAGCGGTGAGCCCGGCGTATGGAAAAACACACAGAAAGAACAGGCGGAAGCGATCCTCAAACGCGCGGATCAACTCCTGCGGCAGCTGGGTTTCACCCCCGCCCGGATCAAACAGGAGTTCACGCTGAGGTGCGCCAATGCCGCCCAGGAGATTCTCGCAGCGGGCGAACGGCAGGCGCCAGCCGCCATTGCGATCGCGCGGAGAGGCCGATCCGGCGTCAAACGCTTTTTCCTCGGCAGCACCACCACCCAGGTCTGCCAATACGCGGAAAAAGTGCCGGTCTGGGTGCTGGGGAGCCGGCCCCTCGAGCCCCCGCATGTGCTGGTGGCCCTTGACGAATCACCTTACGCCGATCGCATGGCGACCCATGTCGGTGAGCATTTCGGAGGGCTTCCCGGAACCCGCGTCACTTTGTTTCACGTCCTTGCGGCCAAACCGCCCGGGTTTTGGGACGACGGCCATATTCTCGGCGAAACGGAGCGCGCTGAACGGGACCGCACTGTCGTGCAGTGGCGCAACGGACAAGAGCGAAAAACCGCCGATCTTTTCAACCAGGCCAAAGAGAAGCTGACCGCAGCAGGCGTGCGTGAGGAAAACATCGCTGTCGTGCGTCAGGCCATGGCTGCGGGCATCGCCCGTGACATTCTGGCCGAGGCGGCACGGGGCGGCTACAACATCCTCGTTTTCGGCCGGCGCGGCACTTCGGCCATCAGGGAATTCACCCTGGGCAGCCGCGCCGCCAAGATGCTCCACAGCCCCTCCGAGCTTACCGTTATCCTGGTGGGCTAAGAGAGGGGGGCGGTGCGGGCCGGGCGCCTGGCGAAAGGAAGACTGAAGTGAGCACGCATACAGCCTCGACGAACGACACCCCCAGGGATCCGTATGCGGGTTACGCCTCCCCCGTCGGCCCGCGGATCCTGGCGCGCGCCAACACGATTTTCGAGGACTTTCCGGTTTGGAAATATGTTCTGTACGGCGTCGTTTTTGCGATCGAAGTGGCGGCGGTTTTCTATATCGGCGTGGCCCTGGTACAGTGAGCGCATGACTGCGCCATGACGCGCTAACCACCAAAGACAAGGGCGTCGTGGATCTCGTAGCGCTCGCCAGTATCGAATGTGACGATGGTGACCTCGCCCTGGCGTGAGAAGTTGACCGGGTATGGCGAGTCCGACGCAACGGGCTTCCCTTCTATGAAGAGAATACGGCGCACGATGGAGTCCGTCTGCGGGATCTCGACGGTGGCGGTGCCGTCGAAGCCCCGCCGGATGACAAACGCCTGGCACTCCTGAGACTTCTTCTCTCGCAGCGTCTCGAGGTACGGCACACAGGTGATGGTCGTCGATGCATGGAAAGCGGTGCCCGGAATGAGCGCGTCCTTCGAGGCGGGAACGGGTGCAAGCGGTTTTCCGATCACGGTGACGGTCAGGGTGTAGTCGCTCGATTCGTTGCGGCGCGCCGCGGCGCGCACCAGGTAGACGCGTATCGTGTAGTCCCCGTCGGTAGGCAGCACCCCTTTGAAGTCCTCCCCCGTCTGCCCGGCGTACATCGCCACGTCCTTGCTGCCCGGCGGCAGCACATTGAAGTAGTTCAACAGGTTAGTTTTCTTGAGCGAGACCGTGATCGTCTGGCCGGCACCGGCCCGCACCAGATAGTCCACCCCGGCGTACCCCTTCAGGCGCCCCTTTATCGCCGCCGAGGTGGCGCCCTTTGCAAACTGTACCCGTTCGGTGCGGATCTCGTCCGCCGCGAACGGCTGCGAAAGGCCGGAAAAAACCAGGAGAAATACCAAGACGGAAACAAGACCATACAGCTTCATCTGGGCCTCACCCCATGACCGGAATTAAAATTGGCAATCCATGCGCAAGATCCCAAATTCACTCTATGAAAAGTCAATGCCATGGAGGAGCATAGCCGGCGTCATCAAGAGCCATTTTTAGAAACTCACCCTCACACCCCGTGCTCGGCGCGGGCGAGGATCTCCTCCTGGATGTCCCGGCTGAGCAGCACGAAATAGTCGGAGTAGCCGGCCACCCGGATCAGCAGGTTGCGGTGCTCCTCGGGACGCTCCATGGCATGGACGAGGGTGCGGCGGTCGACGATGTTGAATTGCATGTGGAAGCCGCCCTGGGCGAAATAGGTGCGGATCAGCGCGGCGAGCTTCTTGAGGTCGCGATCGCCCGCGACCGTCTGGGGGTTGATCTTGATGTTCAAGAGCGTTCCGTTGGTCCGGGCGTGGTCGAGCTTCGCCACCGACCGGGTGGAGGCGGTGGGCCCCTTCCGGTCATGGCCCTGGACCGGGCTCACCCCCTCGGAGAGCCAGGCGCGGGCCCGCCGGCCGTCCGGGGTGGCCCCCGTCAGCTCGCCGAGCGCGATGTGGCTCGTGGTGGGCAACAGGTCGACCCAGTAACGCGCCCCCTGGACGTCGGTGTGGCGTTCCACCGCCGTGCAGAAGATATCCTGGGTCTTGACGGCGAGCGCGTCGGCGGCGTCATCGTCGTTGCCGTAGTGCGGCGTCTTGGTCGCGAAGGTCCGGCGCATCTCCTCCCGACCGGCCCAGTCCCGGTCCAGGGCAGCGATCAGCTCGGCCATGCCGTAGCGCTTGTCGTCGAAGACGTGCGTGCGGATTCCGGCAAGGGCATCGGCCACCGTTCCGACCGCCACCCCGCTCATGGTGGCGATCTTGTAATGCGATCCGCCGGCGTGCCAGTCGGTCGCCGTGGCGATGCAGTCGTCGATGACGGCCGAGGTGAAGGGCACCGGGCAGTGCCGGGCGTAAATGTCGCGCACGATGTCATCGTAGCGTACCTTGAGCGCCACGAGGTGCTCGACCTGGGTGGTGAGGGCCGAGAGCACCGCATCGAAGCTGGAAAAGGCCCGGGGATCCCCGGTGGCCGGCCCGAGCCGCTCGCCCGTCAGGCGGTCCAGCCCGTCGTTCAGGGCCAGCTCGAGCGCCTTCGCCAGATTGAAATACCCGGTCGAGGCCATGCGGTCCTTGCCGTCGCAGAAGGTGGCCACACAGCCATTCAGGCTGCTCGCACGCGCATCAGAGAGCGTCTTGCCACGGTTGACCATGCCGAGTACCAGGGAATCGGCGTTGAACATTGCCGGCATCCCGGTTCCGAGCCGCAGCACTTCGCAGCAGCGCATGAGAAACCGGGGCGGGGTGAGGGAGGCGATCTGGGCCGAGAGGCCCGGCTGAGGCAGGCGGGTGTGCGCAAGCGCCTCCAGGCACAGATAGGAGAGCTCGTTCACCGCGTCCTGCCCCTGTCGCGTCAGCCCGCCGAGGTTCAGGTTCTGGAACTCGGGGTAGGAGCTGGAGGTCTGGGACTCGCCCGAGTCCTTGGCAAGCGTGATCTCGTCGAACTTGACCCACATGAGATCGAGCAGCTCCTGGGCCCCGGCGGGGGTGATCTCGCCGCGGTCGATGCCGGCACGGTAGTAGGGGTAGAGGGTTTGGTCGAAGCGGCCCGGCCCGAACGCATGCCCGTCGGTCTCGAGGTTGAGCATGAGGTGGGTGATCCAGAAGGACTGCAAGGCCTCCTGGAAGGTGGCGGCCGGCTCGGCCGGCACGCGATCGAGCACGCGGGCGATCCGCTCGAGCTCCGTGCGGCGGATGGGGTCTGCCTCCAGGCCGGCGAGCCGCCGCGCCTCGGCCGCGTGCCGCTCCGCCAGCAGGATCGCGGCCTCGCAGGCCATGATCACCGACTCCAGGAAAAGGCGTTTTGTCTCCTCACCCTGACCGGCGGGCGTCAGCCCGGAGAGCGCCTCCGCGACCTCGGCGATGATGCCCCGCATGCCTTTCCGCAGCACTTTCTCGTAGCCCGCGTTGATGTGGCCGATGGTGCGCGAGCGGAAGTAGTTGTAAATGACTCCCCGCTCGTCCGCTTTCCAGATTTCGGCCGGGACGGCTTCCATGATGCGGTCGCTCACCTGCCGTCCCTTCCAATAGGGAAAGACCTCGGCCCGCAGGAGGGCCTTTGTCGCGGGGCTCACGTAGAAAGGCGTGTTGGTCCGGGTGGCCAGCCGCTCCAAATCGCGCTCGAGCCAGTCGCAGCTCACTTCTGGGAACACGGAGGAGCCGCGCGGGGTCAGGGCTTTCATGCCGACGATGAGCTCCCCTTCCTGGATCACCACCGCGTGCTCGGCAGCGATCCGCAGGAGCATCCGACCCCGGCGGGTGGCGAGCGGCTGCCCCTCGGTCTCGCGGTAGCTGCGGGTCACCGCGAGAGCGCGTTCAGGATGGACCTCGGGCCGGGCAAGCTGGTTTCTCAGAATGCCGAGCCGCACCAGGGCGGTGGGTCCCGGGTCGCCGGCGGGCAGCGGACCGGATGGGGTGGGACTCGCGACGCTGGGAAGGGATTCCAGCATAAGGGAGGTCATGGGGTGCTCTCCTTTTTAGATAGAGGTGAACGGGATCCCCGCCGGGAAGGGCGCGGCGGCCGGGGGCTGCCGGCGGCCGACCGCTTCTTCATCGTGGCCGTAGCCTGCCGGACGTGGTTGCGGGCGAGCGTTTCGGCCCGGTCCGCCTCGCCGGCGGTTACCGCCGCCACGATCGCTTTCAACTCCGCAAGGGTGACGCGGATGGTCTTCAGGGTCCGCGGCAGGTAGCGTGTGATGTGATAGCGGTGCAGGTTGTTGTGCACGGTCTCCAGGAAAAAGTAGTGCAGGGAATTTCCCCCGATCCGCGCCAGAGCGAGATGGATCTCCTTGTCCGCCTGCATAAACTCCTCCCAGCGGGCCGGGCCGCCCGGCGCCAATTCCTCCGCGCGCCGGAGCAATGGTGCCAGTTCGGCGGCGGCCGCGGGGCCCGCCCGCAAGGCCGCCCGGCGGGCCACGAGCCCCTCGAGATCCTGCCGGAACTCGCTGATGTCCTCCATCCCCACCACTTCGGAGCGGACGAAGAGCCCCAGATTTTCCGTCATCGAGTCGGCGTTGATCCCTTTGACGAAGACCCCGCCGCGGTTGCCCTTGCGGATCTCCACCAGCCCCTTCTGCTCCAGGACCCTCAGGGATTCGCGCAGGGTGTTGCGGCTGACATCCAGCAGTCCCTGGAGCTCGCGCTCGGAGGGCAGCCGGTCCCCGGCACTGAGGCTGCCGCCGACGATGGCCGTCTCCACCTGCTGGATGATGCTTTCGAAGGCGCGGACCTGTTTGACTTTGGTGAACATGGCGGAGGGAGAAGGGATTTGGTGTTTGGTTCAACCATACCCCGAACCGCCGTCCGTTGTCAAACAGGCCGATGCGGCACGCGGCGCAGCGTGTCGACGGCGTAGCCCTGGGACTTTAAAAAAGAGACGACGCGCCGGAAATCGGCTTCGGGAATCGCAGGGGTGCGGGCCATGATCCAGGCGTAGTCCCGTTTCGTGCGGCCGATCACGGTCTGGGTGTAGTCTTCGGTGAGGTAGATGATCCGGTACTCGGCTTTGAACGGCCAGATGAACTGCATGCCCCAGACCGCGTTCGAGCGGGTGTCCTCCACGAAACCGCGGGGGGTGTAGGTCTTGAGGGGCCCCTCGAAGCCGCCCTTGTTGAAAGAAAACGTCGTTGCAACGGTGCCGTCCGCATCCAGCCGGTAGGATTCAACCGCGTTGAACGCTTCGGTCTCGATAAAGGTCGGGATGGCGGCGATGACATACCAATCGCCCATGAACCGCCCGAGGTCGACATGGGAAACCGTGTGAATCGGGGACCGGCTCTGGCAGCCCGCCGCCGCTATCATGACCGTTCCCAGAATGGCTCCGATAACGTTCCTCTTCATAGCTTGCCTTTCCGCACACAATTGATTATGTCCCTCTCCGGGACCGACCGGATAGACGGGACCGACCGGACCGACCGGATAGACCGGCAGACCGGACCGACCGGTGACGTCTTCATGCAATCTACGCATCCGCGCCGGCCGAGTCAAAACCCGGAGGCGCCGTTCCGCCCGGCATGCATAAAAAAAACCCCGCCCGGGGGCGGGCGGGGTTTTTGAACGCGTGACTGGCGACGCGGCTTATTCTTCTTCTTTGAGTTTTTCCTGCAGGTTTTCGCGCAACAGCTCGCCGAAGGTCGTGGTCCGCTGCGAACTCAGACTGCTCACGTATTCGCTCAGCAAACCCTGTTCGCTTTCCATTTCCAGGCGTTTGATGGAAAGGCCGATCCGGCGCTCGTCGCTGTTGATGGTCATCACCTTGGCGGTGAGCATGTCGCCGATGGTGTAGCGCCCGACCGGGGTCTTGACCTTCTCCTTGCTGATCTCCGAAACGTGCACGAGGCCCTCGATGCCCTCCTCGATCTCGACGAAGATACCGAAATCCGTCACGTTGGTAATCGTCCCGGTGATCTCGCTGCCCACCTTGTAGCGCTGCCCCAGGGTCTTCCAGGGGTCCTGGTGGAGCTGCTTGATGCCGAGCGAGAAGCGCTCGTTCTCCTTCTCGATGTCGAGCACGATGGCCTGGACCATGTCGCCCTTCTTGTAAAGTTCGGAGGGGTGCTTGACCCGCTTGGTCCAGGAGAGGTCGGAGATGTGGACCAGGCCGTCGATGCCCTCGTCGATGCCGATAAAGATGCCGAAGTCGGTGATGTTCTTGATCTTGCCCTCGATCGTGGTGCCGACCGGGTATTTTTCGGCGATCACGTCCCAGGGGTTGGGGGCCGCCTGCTTCATCCCAAGCGAAATGCGCCGGGCATCGGGCTTGATGTCGAGCACTATGGCGTCGACCTCCTCCCCCACCGAGACCACCTTGGAGGGGTGGCGCACCTTGCGGGTCCAGGACATCTCGGAGACGTGGATCAGCCCCTCGATCCCCTCCTCCAGCTCCACGAAGGCACCGTAATCGGTCAGGCTCACCACGCGCCCCCGCACCCGCGAGCCCACCGGGTACTTCTGCACGGCTGAGCTCCAGGGGTCCGCCATGAGCTGCTTCATCCCCAGGGAGACCCGCTCCTTTTCGAGGTCCAGGTTGAGCACCTTGACCGTGATCTGATCGCCGATTTTGAAGAGATCGGAGGGGTGCTTGACCCGGCCCCAGGAAATATCCGTGATGTGCAGGAGCCCGTCCACGCCGCCCAGGTCGACGAACACTCCGTACTCGGTGATATTCTTGACGACACCCGGCACCACCTTGCCGTCGTGGATGGAGGCGAGGGTGGCCGCGCGCTTGGATTCACGCTCCTTCTCCAGCAACACCCGCCGGGAGAGCACGATGTTGCTGCGCTTGCGGTTGTATTTCAGGATCTTGAAATCGAAGGTCTTGCCGACCATTTCATCCAGGTTGCGGATGGGCCGGAGGTCCGCCTGGGAGCCGGGCAGAAAGGCCGGGACGCCGATGTCCACCGAAAAGCCGCCCTTGACGCGGCTCGTGATGACCCCTCGAATGGTGCCGTCCTCGTCGTGGCACTTCTTGATGTTGTCCCAGACCTTGATGTTGGCGGCCTTGTCCTTGGAGAGGATGACGCGCTCCTCCTCGTCGTCCCACCACTCCACCATGACTTCCACGGTGTCGCCCACCTTGGCGGTGATGGAGCCGTCCTCGGCGCGGAACTCGTTGATGCGAATCTGGCCTTCCGATTTGTAGCCGATGTCGACCAGGACGAGATCTTTGTCGACCGAGGTGATCACGCCGGTGACGACCTCGCCTTCTTTGAACTGCCCGAAGCTGTCCTCATACATCATCATGGAGGGCTCGACGGCCTCCATGCCGGGCTCTTTGGGCTCGGCCGGCGCCGGCGCCGGCGTGCCGGCCGCTTCGTCATTTCCAGCGTTGGTTGTGACGTTGACCATAGACGTGGTTTCCTCCCTTGGGCGCCGGCCCTCTTAAGCCGGCGCGAGTTTTTAAACCGTTTATTTGTAGCAGACTGACGGAAAAAATCAATGACAAAATGCGAGGCAGGCGGCCGTCCTGTGATGCGAGGAAAGTTCCGGCCGCGGGAGGAACCCCATCAGGCGGGTGCGAGCCGGGTGCGCGCGTGGTCGAGCATGAGCGCCACCACCTGCTCGATGGTAAGCGCAGAGGAATCGATCCGGATGGCGTCCGGGGCCGGTTTGAGCGGCGCCAACTCCCGGGTGCTGTCCTGAGCGTCGCGCCGGCGCATGTCCTGCAGGACCTCCTCCAGACGGGCGGCGCCCCGCTCCTTGAGCTCGGCGAACCGGCGCTGCGCGCGGGTGGCCTCGGAGGCGCTCAGGAAAAACTTGAGATCCGCTTCGGGAAAGACCACGGTCCCCATGTCGCGCCCTTCGAACACGACCGCCTTCTCGCGGCCGAGCGCCTGCTGGACGTCGAGCAGGAAACACCGAACGGCCGGGCGGGCGGATACCGCTGAGGCCAGCATGGAAACCTCCGGCGTGCGGATGCGGTCGGTGATGTCCTCTCCGTCGAGCAGCAGGCGCGCGCCCGAGGGGCCGGATGCAAACGATAGGTGCAGGCCCGCGAGCATCGCGGCCAGAGCCGCGTCGTCCTCCGGCGGCACCCCCCGGGAGTGCGCGGCATAGGCCACCCCGCGGTACAGGGCCCCGGTGTCGACATAGCGGTACCCCAGGCGGTCGGCCAGTTTCCGGCTCACCGTGGTCTTACCGGCCCCGGCCGGCCCGTCGATCGTGATGAGGAGCTGTTTCATGGGTCCCCTAGCGCCCCAGCACCTGCGTGAGCGCCTCGACGAAACGGGTGTTCTCTTCGGGCCGACCGACGCTCACCCGGAGGTGCTCCGGGTAACCGTAGCCGGCAAGCGGGCGGACGATGACCCCCTGGTCGAGCAGGGCCTCGAACACCTCGTGGGCCGGCCGGGGCACCCGGAAAAAGAGAAAATTGGACTGGGTGGGCAGACACTCCAGGTCGAGCGCACGGAGGGCCCCGGTCAAAAAGTCGACCCCCGTGTGCACCAGAGCGAGGGTCCGCTCCAGGAATTCCACGTCGTCCAGGGCCGCCTCGGCGGCTTTCTGCGCGGGCAGACTGACGTTGAAGGGCTGCCGCACGCGATGGAGAATCTCCGCGACGGGGGCGGGCATGATCCCGTAGCCGATGCGCAGGCCGGCCAGACCGTAGGCCTTGGAGAAGGTCCTCAAGCCCACCACCGGCCGGTCGCCGGCCGCGTAGTCGCGGCTGTCGGGATGGTCGGCCGCGCGCACGAACTCGATATAGGCCTCATCCAGCACCAGGAGGACATCCGGGGGAAGTGCCGCCCGAAAGGCCTCGATCTCCGCGCGCCCCACGGTCGAGCCGGTAGGGTTGTGGGGGGAGTTCACGAAGACCATGCGGGTCCGGGAGGTGACCCGGCCGGCCATGGCCTCGAGGTCGTTGCGGTAAGCGCTGAGCGGCACCTCTATCGGCACGGCGCCGGCGGTCCGGGTGACGATCTCGTACATCTGGAATGAGGGCCGCGCCAGGATCACCTCGTCCGCGGGCTGCAGGAAGGCCGCCGCCAGCATGCCGATGATGTCGTCCGAGCCGTTGCCGAGCACGATGTTTTCCGGGGCAAGACCCAGGCGTCCGGCGAGTTTCCGGGTGAGATCAAACCCGCCGCTCTCGGGGTAGCGGTGGACGCCCGCCAGCGACCGGCGCACGGCCTCCACCGCGAGGGGCGAAGGGCCGAGGGGGTTTTCGTTGGAGGCGAGCTTGATGGCGCCTGCCACCCCGAGCTCCAGCTCGACTTCCTCGACCGGTTTTCCGGGGACATAGGCCGGGATGGCCAGGATGTGGGCGGGAACGTCGAGTTTCATACCGGGGTCGAAGGTTTTCGTTTCTGGATGAGCATTAATTGCCTTCGGCGGCTTTGCGGCCGGCCTCGAGCGCCTTCATGTTGAGGGGGATCAGCTTGGCCTTCTGGGCGAACTTCTCCTTGACGGCCGCGACCAACGACTCGAAGGCGACCACCCGGCTGCGGGCGACGAAGGCCGCCAGCGCCACGATGTTGGCCGCCTTGACGTTCCCGAGCTCCCCGGCGATCTCGATGATGGGCACCCGCAGCTCGTCGACGTCGGCGCGGCCGGCCCCGGCCGGAATGAGCGAGGCGTTCACGAACACCACCCCGCCGGGCTTGACCGTGGGGCCGAACTTCTCGAGCGAGGGCCGGTTCATCGCGACCAGGTGCCGGGGGTTGCGGATGATGGGAGAGCCGACCGGCTGGTCGCTGATCACCACGGTGCAGTAGGCGGTGCCGCCCCGCATCTCCGGGCCGTAGGAGGGGATCCAGACCACCTCGTGGCCCTCGTCCATGGCGGCCTGGGCCAGGATCTGCCCCATGAGCATCACCCCCTGCCCGCCGAACCCCGCGAACTGGACCTCATTCTGCATGTTTCCTCCCTGCGGCCGGATTCCGCCGGCCGGCTTCCGGCGTCTTGTATTCCCCCAGGGGGTAGTAGGGCAGCATTTTTTCCTCGGCCCATTTCAATGCATCCAGCGGCGTCACCCCCCAGTTGGTCGGGCAGGTGCTGACCAGCTCCACCAGGCTGAAGCAGGTGTTGGCCACCTGGTAGTCAAAGGCCTTGCGGATCGCCTTCTTCGCCCGGTTGATGTACTTGGGCCGGATCAGGGCTTCCCGGGCGATGTAAGCCGGGGTCTCCAGCGCCGAGAGCAGCTCGGCCATCTTTACCGGCATTCCGGTATCGGCCACCTTGCGGCCGAAGGGCGAGGTGGTGGTGCGCTGGCCGGGCATGGTGGTGGGGGCCATCTGCCCACCGGTCATGCCGTAGACCGCATTGTTGATGAAGATGGTCGTGAACTTCTCGCCGCGGTTGGCGGCGTGGATGATCTCGCTCATGCCGATGCTCGCCAGGTCCCCGTCGCCCTGATAGGTGAAGACGATCAGATCGGGCCGCACCCGCTTGACGCCGGTCGCCAGGGCCGGCGCGCGCCCGTGGGCGGCCTCCTGGAAGTCGAAGGTGAAGTAGTTGTAGCACAGAACCGCGCAGCCCACCGGGGCGATCCCCACGGTACGGCCGCGGATGCCGAGCTCGTCGATGACCTCGGCGACCAACCGGTGGGCCACCCCATGGGTGCAGCCCGGGCAGTAGTGGGTGGCCACGTCGGCCAGGGCCTGCGGCCGATGAAATGCTTTTCCCATAATTTTGGCTCCTGTTCGTCCAGCCGCGATGGATCGAGTTCCTCTACGGCAGGACTCCGGCAGCAGCGCCGGTTAGAGCGCGCCGCCAAAATTATACAAATAAATATTAATGATATTAAAAAGTTAAATCAGCTTGCGGATTTCCGTCATCACGTCCTCGGGGGTCGGCACCTCGCCGCCGCACTTGCCGTACCAGTGGACCGGCTTGATCCCCTTGACGCTCAGCTCCACGTCCTCGACCATCTGCCCCATGCTCATCTCCACGCTGATGAGTGCGCGGCAGCTCGCCTTGGCGGCGGCTTTGAAAACGGCCTCCTTCGGGAACGGAAAGAGGGTCTGGGGCCGCAGCATGCCGATCTCGACCCCCTCCTGTTTGAAATTGTCGATCACCGTGCGGCACACCCGGCTCATGGTCCCGTAGCTCACGATGAGGAGCCGGTAGTCCCCTTCCAGGTTGTAGGGCTCGAAGCGGATCTCCTCGCGGGTCATGCGCTCGTACTTGGCCTTGAGCTTCAGGTTGTGGGCGTTCAGCTCCTCGGGGACGAGGTAGAGCGTCTTGACCAGGTTGCGCGTCGCGCTGCCGCGGGTGTCCATCCCGCTGGTGGCCCAGTCGTCCTTGTTCGAAGGCGGGCGCTGCAGGTGGTCCGGGAAGGCCACGGGTTCCATCATCTGTCCGATCAGCCCGTCGCCCAGAATCATGACCGGGTTGCGGTACTTTTCCGCCAGGGGGAAGGCCTGCATGACCATTTCGACCGCCTCCTGGACGCTGGAGGGGGCCATCACGAGCAGCCGGTAGTCGCCGTGCCCGCCGCCCTTCACCGACTGGAAGTAGTCGGCCTGGGAGGGCAGGATGCCGCCCAACCCGGGCCCCCCGCGCATGATGTTGACGAAGACCGCGGGGCACTGGGCGGCGGTGATGTAGCTGATCCCCTCGGACATCAGGCTGATCCCCGGGCTCGAGGAGGTCGTAAAGACCCGCGCCCCGCAGGCTGCGGCGCCGAAGATCATGTAGGCGACGGCCACTTCGCTCTCGCCCTGCAGGAAGCTGCCGCCCGCCTCCGGCAGCCGCTTCGAGAGGTATTCGGCCACCTCGGACTGGGGCGTGATCGGGTAGGCGAAGTAGTTCAGGCACCCGGCGCGGATAGCCGCCTCGCCGATGGCTTCGTTGCCTTTCATCAGCACCTTGCCCATGCTACCCCCTCCGCTTCCCGCGGCCGGCGGCCTCGCCGGCGATCTCGTTGATGGTGATGGCCACATCCGGACAGACCGTGGCGCAGATGGCGCAGAAGATGCAGTCCTCCGGCCGGGCCTGGTAGGCCGGGAAATAGCCCTTGAGGTTCACCTCGCCGCTGATCTCAAGGACGTTCTTGGGGCAGGCGGCGACGCACAGCCCGCACCCCTTGCAGCGGTCCTTGTCGATGATGTGCTCGTAGTTCATACCGTTGCTCCTTCCCGCGCCCCGGCGGCACCGGCCGCCGCGGCGTTCAATTCAGATCGCGGCCCAGCCGCCGGGCCGTTTTCCAAGGCGGCACGAGTTGCCGGCGGATAATAAGCAGCGGGCAGGAAAAGTCCGCCGGATCCAGCTCGGTGAGCAGTTCCTCGGCCGCGGTGATGCAGACCAGTGGGAGCCCGCTTTCTTGCGAGAGCGCCCGCATGAACCGATAGCCTTCGGTGATCTCCCGCGCCGTGGTCTCGTCGATCAGGTTGGCGTTCCCGATGAGGCCGGTGATGGGAAGCTTCGCGGCGGATTCGATCTCCCGCCGGACCCGATGACACCCGGCCAGGGTACCGGTGACGGGCCGTGAGGGGTTCACGACCTGCAGCACCTGCGTCGCCCTTTCTGCGAACGCATCCCCCAGGGCCGCCAGCACCCGTCCGCCCACCGGGTCCCCCCCCGCGTCGATGAGGGTAAGCCCCTCGGCCTGCCGGATGATCCCTGAGACCATCGGGCTCAGCACGGGCAGGTCCGCCTGCAGGTAGATGTCCGGCGGCAGCACCACCTCGATGCCCAGCTCCGCGAGCGGCCTTCTCGCCTCACGCGAGCGGAAGTAGGGGTTCACCAGGTCGAGGTCGGCCAGCCGCACCCGCATCCCCGCCGACCGGTGGTGGACCGCGAGATGGATGGCCACTTCGGACTTGCCGCTGCCGTAGCTGCCGACGATGACGACAATGCCCTCCAGCCGCAGTTCCACGCCTGCCCCCGCTTCTGTATTTGAGGCTCTTGCCGGAACCACCTGCAGTTGGCAAAAAGCCAAGTTGCCTTTTTAAAAACTTATATGGGGTCTGTCAAGCGAATTGCGACAGCCGTCCATGCCGGCGAAGCGAAACCGGGCACGCCTCGCCGGCCATGAACGTCAGCGGTTTTGTGCTTTCGCTCCGGCCCGGGTCGTGGTAAAGGGGCTGTCCATGGCACGTGTAAGCAGCGGCGTTGAGCGCCTCATCAAGGATCCCCCCTCCTGGATTCATGGCCGGCGGCTGGGCCTGCTCTGCAACCCGGCCTCGGTGGATCACCGGTTGTGCCATGCGCGGCGGCTGATCGCCGAGCGGTTCCCGGGCGCCCTCCGGGCGCTTTTCTCCCCGCAGCACGGGTTTTTCGCCGAAAAACAGGACAACATGGTCGAGTCCAACGACCTGCTCGACCCGGTGCTCGGGATCCCGGTCTTCAGCCTCTACGGCCGCACCCGCGTCCCCACTCCGGAAATGTTCGCCGAGATCGACATTCTACTGGTCGATCTTCAGGACGTCGGCACCCGGGTCTACACCTTTGCCATGAGTCTCGCCCACTGCATGGAGGCCGCCGCCGCCTGCGGCAAAGCGGTGGCGGTCCTCGACCGACCCAACCCGATCGGCGGCCGCACCGTCGAGGGCAACCTGCTCCGGCCCGCATGCGCCTCCTTCGTGGGGCGCTTCCCCATCCCCATGCGCCACGGGTTGACCCTGGCCGAGCTCGCCCGTCTTTTCAGCACCCGCTTCGGCATCGGCGGCGATCTGAAGGTGGTCCCCATGTTCGGCTGGACCCGCGGCATGCACTTCGCCGACACGGGTCTTCCCTGGGTGGCCCCTTCCCCCAATCTGCCCACCCCGGCCGCAGCGCTGGTTTATCCCGGGCAGGTGCTCTGGGAGGGCACGAACGTCTCCGAGGGGCGCGGAACGACCCAGCCCTTCGAGCTCTTCGGGGCACCTTTTTTTTCGCTCCCGGCGATCGCGGCCGACCTGGCGGGGGAAGCCCTGGCCGGCGCCGTGCTCCGGCCGGTGGTGTTCGAACCGACGGCTCAAAAATGGCAGGGGCACCCCTGTCGGGGGTTCCAGATCCACGTCACCGACCCGCAGCGCTTCGCACCCTACGCAACGACCCTAAGACTCCTGCAGGCGGTCCTGCGCCACCACCCGCGGGAGTTCGCCTGGCGCCCGCCCCCTTACGAATACGAGCACGA
>JBFYWT010000034.1:0-2873 GCA_041310895.1 Desulfobacteraceae bacterium
GGCTGATCGGCGACGAAGAAGACCAGGTCCCCGACCTCCATGCCGATGCGCGCGGCAAGCGCCTGCTGCTCGGCCGCGGTGAAGAACTTGGCGATGGGCGACTGCCAGCCCTCCGGGCGCACCTTGATCCAGGCCATGCCCTTGGCGCGGTAGACGGCGACAAAGGCCGTGAGGTCGTCGATCTCCTTGCGCGACATCTCGACACAGCTCTTGGCGTTCAGCGCCTTGACGATCCCGCCCTTGGCCGCCGCCTCCGCAAAGACCTTGAACCCCGAGCCGGCCACGATGTCCGTGACCTCCTTGAGCTCCAAGCCGAAGCGGGTGTCCGGCTTGTCCAGCCCGTAGCGCCCGACGGCCTCGGCGTAGGTCAGCTGCGGGAAGGGGGTGGAAAGCTCGCGGTCGAGCACCTCTTTGAAAAGGGCCGCCATGAGCCCCTCGGCCATCCCCATCACGTCCTCTTCGCCCACGAAGGACATCTCGATGTCCACCTGGGTGAACTCGGGCTGGCGGTCGGCGCGCAGGTCCTCGTCCCGGAAGCAGCGCACGATCTGATAGTAGCGGTCGAAGCCCGCGATCATGAAGAGCTGCTTGAAGAGCTGGGGCGACTGGGGCAGCGCAAAGAACATGCCCGGGTTCACGCGGCTCGGCACCAGGTAATCGCGCGCCCCTTCGGGGGTGCTGCGGGTGAGGAAGGGGGTTTCGAGGTCGAGAAACCCGAGCCCGTTGAGATAGCCCCGCACGGCGGCCGCCGCCCGGTGGCGCAGGATGAGATTGCGCTGAGACCGCGGCCGGCGCAGATCGATGTGGCGGTATTTCAGCCGGGTCATCTCGGAGATTTCGACACCGTCTTCCACCAGGAAGGGCGGGGTCTGGGCCGTGTTGAGGATCTTGAGCTCGGCAGCCATGACCTCGATCGCCCCGGTCGCGAGGGTGGGGTTGACCATCCCTTCGGGCCGCTCGCGCACCCGGCCGCGCACGGCGAGCACGAACTCGCTGCGCAGGGCCTCGGCCGTGGCGTGGGCCTCCGGCTCCACTTCGGGGTTGAACACGACCTGGGTGATCCCCTCGCGGTCCCGCAGATCGACGAAAATGACCCCTCCATGGTCCCGGCGCCGCAGCACCCAGCCCATGAGAACGACCTCCCGGCCGGCGTCGGCGGCGGTAAGGCTGCCGCAGCCGTGGGTTCTTCGCATGTCGCCTAATTTATCCACGCAAACTCCTTTCACGCGCCGTCAAAATTGGCGACTTCGTAAAAACCCCAATCTCTGCGTTGCGCGTCATCCCGTGGTCGCTGCGGCGTACTTAAAGTACGCCTCGCGACACGGAATTCGCGCGCCTTGATCTTGAGCTTTTTACAAAGTCGCCTAAATTGGGCCTTTTTTACGGGCCCGTCAAAATTGATGGGTCTGCACACGTCGTTTTCAGACGAGTTTATGGCGCCCGGCACCATTCTATCAGTAATGAAGCGCCGTCCTTGTGGGAGTGGCTCCCGGCCTTCGCAGCCAGGCGGCTTCGGCGGAGTAGGCTCCAGCCACGATGATCGCGGCAGGATGCCGCTCCCACAAAAAAAAATAAAAATAACCTTCCGTGTACGTGAACGGGCACCGCTTCGCTGTGAACGGGTACGTATTACTTCCCGCGGAGCATCGCCTGAAGGCGTTCCACCAGGCCGTCGAAGGGGATCGGCACCTGCTCCTTGCTCTGCATGTTCCTCAAAACGGCGCTCTGCCCCGCAAGCTCCTGGTCGCCGACCATGAGGACGTGGGCCGCACCCAGCCGGTCGGCCGTCTTCATCAGGCTCTTCAGGCTCTTCTCGCCTAGCTCCATCTCGACCCGCATCCCTTTGCGGGCGAGCCGGCAGGCCCAATCGAACGCAAGTCGGCGAGCGGCGCTGCCCATGGCCGCCAGGAAGAGGTCGGGCCGGGGCTGGAGGGCGCCGGCGTCCAGGCCGGCGATCTCCGCCAGCCGGTCGAAACCGATGGCGAAGCCCGTCGCCGGCAGATCGGGGCCGCCGAGCTCTTTTACCAGTTTGTCGTATCGTCCGCCGCCGGCCACCGCGCTCTGGGCACCCAAAGCACCCGTCTGGATCTCGAAGGTGGCGCGGGTGTAGTAGTCGAGCCCCCGCACCAGGCGCGGGTTCACGCGGTAGCCGACCCCGAGGCCGGTCAAGGCCGACTGGAGCTCGTCGAAATCACGGCGGCACTCGGCGCACAGGTGGTCGATGATCGAGGGCGCACCCGCCAGCGCCGCGCGGCAGCCGGGCACCTTGCAGTCCAGGACCCGGAGCGGGTTGCTCGCTTTCCGCCGGTTGCAATCCTCGCAGAGCCTATCACCGACCGAGGCCAGCATGCGCGTCAGCGCCTCGCGGAAGCCCGGGCGGCAGGCCGGGCAGCCCAGGGAGTTCACGTGGGCTTCGACGTTCTCCACCCGCAGCCGCGCGAAGAGGGTGGTCAGGATGAAGATCAGCTGGGCGTCGGCCAGGGGGGAGGCCACCCCGAAGATCTCGGCGTCGATCTGGGAGAATTGCCGGTAGCGGCCCTTCTGGGGGCGCTCGCGCCGGAACATCGGCCCGATCATGTAAAGCCGCTGGACCGGTTCGGGCGCGTAGAGCTTGTGCTGGATGTAGGCGCGTACGATGGAGGCCGTCGCCTCGGGCCGCAGGGTGACGAGATCCCCGCCGCGGTCGGCAAAGGTGTACATCTCTTTCTCGACGATGTCGGTCTCCTCGCCGATGCTGCGTTTGAAGAGCTCAGTCTTCTCCATGATCGGGATCCGGATCTCCCGGAACGCGAAGTTCTCGAAAAGCGCCCGCGCTTCCCCCTCGATCCGTTGCCAGAGCTCGGACTCGCCGGGCAATATGTCCTTGAAACCGC
>JBFYWT010000163.1:0-11039 GCA_041310895.1 Desulfobacteraceae bacterium
GTTCTCACCCGGGGCCGGGATCCGGATGAGCCTGTCGGAAAAATGCCATGGCCGCTGACACGCGAAGGGGTGGATGGATTCAAGAGGTGCGGCCTGACGGAAAGCCTATTTGAGGACTATATGGATGATGAACGCCCTCCCGTCCGGCGGTTCAGAGTGTCTTACATCAATCAGCGCGGGAAAGAATAAGCAGCACACGTGCGGTTCTGCACCCGGGCTTCATGGCGGGGGCCCCGTACGGTAAAAATCGGGAGGGCTGTCATTCGATGCGGCCGCCGCCTGGCGCGGACGTCGGCCCCTTACAGCAACTCGACCTTGTCGGTGGCCGAGGTGACGACGAAGATGCGCTCGTTGTTGCCTTTCAGGTCGGCGGGGACCATGTAGAAACCGGGGCGGTTGGGGGCGTAACCCGTGGTGTAACCGATGATGGTCTCCCCGTCCTTGAACTTCACCTTGAGTTTTCGGCCGCCGCCGGCGACCTGGTCGTTATACGCTTTTTGGTGATCCTTCTTGCCCGCGTAGTCCTTGACGAAAAAAACCGCCTTCAGGTCATCCACGAAAACCTCGGTTTGCCCGCCCTCCACCAGTTGAAGGTGGAAGAAGGTCTTGTTCGGAAAGAAGTTCGCGGTTTGGCCCTTCGCGATGGTATTGTCCTTGAACTTCACCACGACTTTGTTCAAGATCATGTCGGCCTCCGGTTGAATGGCGTGCTGCCTGCGCGAAAAAGGCGTGCGGCCTTCGTCGCGCGTTGGGCAGCTGGAGCATCAGTTCCATTATAGACCAAGGAGGCAAGGGGGAGCAAGGGCCGGGACCCAGGATACGGGGTGGCGGATCGGAGTCGGTATCGGTATCCGAGTCGGCAGTTCAGCATCCAGCCTGAAACCGTGAACCTTGAACCGTGAACCCGGAACCCCATCATCCCGCATCCCGGTTCCCCGGGCTATCTGGCCTCGGCCTGCTCGCGGGCATGGCGCACCAGGGCGGCGGCGCGGTAGACGGCGTGGAGGAACTTGCCGTAGGGCATGGTGAGGAAGAACCCCAACACGCAGCCCAGGTGGATCGTGAGAAGGGTCCCCATCGCAGTCGTTTCGCGGAACACGAGCAGCAGAAGCCCGGTCAGGCTGGTCAGGAAGAGCAGGGCGGTGAAGGCGATGTCCATGCCCATCCCCTCGGAGGAAGCCGGGGCGCGATCCATGAGCTTTTTCAGGTAGAGCATCCCCCCCGTTCCGGCCAGCAGGGCCAGCCCGCCCACCATGCCCAGCATCACCGGCCAGCTGAAGACAGGATAAGGCGCCGGGCGGTTCAAGCCGTGGTCGTAGAAAAAGGCGATGCTGGTCGAGGCCAGGCAGAGCATGAACCCGTAGAAGACCGCGTGGTGAAAATAGCGTCGTGTCATGCTGAAGCGCTCGTCGGGATAATTGCAGCCTCCCCCCCCGCCCTCCAGGTAGCGCAGCCGCAGCACGTCCCAGGCTGCCCGGACGAAGACGGAAAGGTCGTTCCGCGTCAACGCCGGGCCGCCGGTGTCGTGCCACAGGTTCACGACCCCCTTGCCCAGGCTGAAGAGGATGAAGAGCCCCACGGCAGAAAAGGGGAGCACCATGGCCCAGTAGGGCAGCACGCGGTAAAACGACCCGGGGCCGGTGTGGGCCCCGAAGAAGGCGGCATGCCCCGTGACGAGCAGGGTGAAGAGTGTGACCAGGGCAACGCTCAGCGCTGCGATCAGGCCCACGATCATGCCGTTGTTCTCGAACAGGCCTTTCAGCGCAGCGGGCCAGCTGAAGGCGCGGTAGGTGTCCAGCCGCAGCTCGCCCAGCGCCCGGGGCACGTTCAGTTCAAACGGGTGGGGCGGGGCGTACTGGCAGGCGTAGTAGCACCCGCGGCAGTTATGGCAGAGGTTGGCGAAGTATTTCAGCTCCGGCGCGGTGAAGGTGCGCCGGAGCTCCATGGCCGGGAAGACGGCGCAAAACCCCTCGCAGTAGCGGCAGGCGTTGCAGATCGTCATCACCCGGTCAGCTTCTTTTAAGGCGTGCGATGACATGGCGCACCGACTCCTTTCCGGCGATCCGGCCGAAGACCGTGCCGATGGTCATCCCGAAACCCGCCATGTACCCCTGGCCGAGAATGTTGCCGGACATGATCTCGCCGGCCGCAAAGATGTTGGCTGCGGGAGCGCCGTCCTGCATCACCACCTGGGCCCGCCGGTTCACGGTGAGGCTGAGATAGGTGAAGGTGATCCCGGGCCGCAGGGGGTAGGCGTAGAAGGGCGGGGTGTCGAGGGGCCGCGCCCAGTGACTCTTAGCTGGCTCGATCCCTTCGGTCGCACAACCATCGAGTGCGGCCGGGTCGAAGGCGCCCGGCCGGGCGGCGGCGTTGAAGGCGGAGACGGTCGCATCGAGCGCCTCCGGATCCAATTCGAGCTTTTCCGCCAGGCCACGGATGCTCTCGGCGTCGATGGGCGGAAAGACCGAGGGCATGAAGAGGTCGATCGACTTGGAATCGATGAGGCAGAAGGCGATCTGGCCCGGCTGCTGGGCCACGAGCCGGCCCCAGATGGCGTAGCGCTTCGGCCAGAACTCCTCGCCCTCGTCGTAGAAGCGCTTGGCCTCGCGGTTGACGACGATGCCGAAGGGCACGCAGTCGAGACGGGTGACGATGCCCCCGTCGAACTTGGGAGCGCGTGCGTCGATGGCGACGGCATGGCCTTGCCGGGGGTCTCCGATGGGCCGGGCCCCCTTGTCGAGCATGACCCGCAGCATGCGGCCGGTGTCGTAGGGGCTGCCCCGGATGATGAAGTTCTCCGCCGGCGGGCCCCAGGCCTCCTTCAGCCAGGCGAGGTTGGCCTGGTAGCCGCCGGAGGCGAGGACCACCGCCCGGGCGCGGGCGGTGCACCGTCGGCCGCCATGGTCGAAAGCGGCCGCAGTGAAGAGACCCTCTTCGAGCTCCAGCTCCTCGGCCGTCGCCTCGTAGAGGATTTTCACCCCCAGGCGCTCGGCGGTGGCGTAGTAGGCGTTCATGAGCGCCTTGCCGCCGCCCAGGAAAAAGGCGTTGGTCCGCGCAAGATGGAGGGTGCCGCGCATGGCGGGCTGGAAACGGCCGCCGTGCTGCTCCATCCAATAGCCGATGTTGGTGGATTCGCGGATGGTGTAACGCGCGAGCTCTTCGTTCGTCTTGCCCTTCGTGACGAGCAGCAGGTCGTTGTAGAATTCGTCCTCGAGGTAGGGGCCCGTCAGGAAGGCATTGGCGCTCGCGTGGCAGTAGCGCAGGTTGCGGGTGTGGCGGCTGTTGCCCCCGCGGAACTCCCGGGGGGCGCTTTCGAGCAGGAGCACGTCGGCCCCCGCCTCGCGCGCCGTCATCGCGGCGCAGAGCGCGGCGTTCCCGCCCCCGATCACGAGCACATCGAAGGTGCGGGAGAGGTCAGGCGGTGCCGGAGCGTCGCTCATTTGCCTGCTCCTGCCATCAGGGAGGCCAACCGCCCGGCGACGGCGTCGATGAACCCCGCGGTGGTCTGGTGCGCGGCGGGCCGGGGGTCGATGAGGCCTACCAGGTCCTTCGTGACGACCCCCGCCTCGATGCAAGCGATGACGGCCGCCTCCAGGGTCTCGCCGAAGCGGACCACCTCCGGCGTCCCGTCGAGCTCCCCGCGTTTCTTGATGCCGCCCGTCCAGGCGAAGATCGAAGCCACCGAGTTCGTGCTCGTGGGGTTCCCCTTGAGATGCTCGTAGTAGTGGCGCCGCACGGTGCCGTGGGCGGCCTCGAATTCGAACTGGCCGTTGGGGGAGACGAGCACCGAGGTCATCATGCCGAGGCTGCCGAAGCCCGAGGCCACCACATCGGAGAAGACATCCCCGTCGTAGTTGCTGAGCGCCCAGAGGATGCCCCCCTCGTGCTTCATGGCCTGGGCCGCGGCATCGTCGATCAGCATGTAGCGGTACCGGGTGCCGGCCTCGGCAAAGTCAGCGGTGTGGGCCGCGGTCTCCTCCGCGAAGATCGATTTGAAATAGGCGTGGTAGGTCTTGCTGATCGTGTCCTTGACCGAGAACCACGGGTCCACCTTCTCGCTCAGGGCGTAGCGGATGCAGGCACGGGCGAAGGAGCGGATCGATTTTTCCAGGTTGTGGATGCCCATCACCACCCCGGGCCCCTTGAAGTCGTGCAGGAGCAGGCGGGTCTCGGCCCCCCCGGCCGGGGTGTAGACGATCTCCACTTTGCCCGGCTGCTCCACCGCGAGCTCGACCCCGCGGTAGAGGTCCCCGTAGGCATGCCGTCCGATGATGATGGGTTTTTTCCAGCTGCGGACCGCCGGGGTGATGTTCCGGACCAGGATGGGCTTGCGGAAGACGGTGCCGTCGAGCAGTGAGCGGATCTGGCCGTTGGGGGAGGGCCAGGCCTTTTTGAGGCCGTACTCCTTGACCCGCTCGGCGTCGGGGGTGATCGTGGCGCATTTTACCCCCACCCCGAGGGCTTGGATGGCCTTCGCGGAGTCGATGGTGACCGCATCGTCGGTTGCGTCGCGATGGCGTACGCCGAGGTCGTAGTACTTCAGTTCGACGTCTAAGAACGGCAGGATGAGCTTCTCCTTGATCATTGCCCAGATGATACGGGTCATCTCGTCGCCGTCGATTTCAACGATCGGGGTCTTGACCGTGATCTTTGCCATGGCGGGGTCTCCTTGCTCGAACAGGTTGCTCACGTCGCGGTGAGATGGTTCAACAGCCCGCCGGCCAGCATGACGGCGGTCTGTGTTGGGGACAGCGCATAGGTGCAGCGGATCCGTGCGCCCGAGCGCCGGTTCAGGATCTCCACCGGCCGGCCGGCGGCGACCACCTCGCGCCAGGTCTCGGCCGCGAGCGGGTCGCCCGGTTCGATCCTCGCGTAGTCGCCCGGATCGCTGAAGACGAGCGGCAGGACGCCGAAATTCACAAGGTTCGTGGCGTGGATCCGCTCGAAGCTCTTGGCGACCACCGCTTTCACTCCCAGATACATCGGGCACATCGAGGCGTGCTCGCGGCTGGACCCCTGGCCGTAGGACTCCCCGGCCACGATGAGGTTGTGGATCCCCTGGGCCTTGTTTTCGAGGCAGCGTCGGGCGAAGGTGGGGTCGATGTTTTCGAAGACGAACTCGGCATAGCGCGGCACGTTGGAGCGGTACTTGAGCCGGGCCCCGGCCGGGGTGATGTGGTCGGTGGTGATATTATCCCCGAGCTTGATCATGACGCAGCCGGAGAGATCGGCGCTCATGGGGTCGCTTCTGGGCGGCGCGCCGATGTTGGGCCCGCGGAAGATGGGGGTTTTCCGGAGCTCGGCGCTCGGGCGGATCAGCATGCGGTCGTCGATGCGGTACGCCTCCGGCTCGGGGATTTGCGGGCAGGCCAGGCCCAGATCCCCCGGCGGCACGAACCGGCCGGCGACGGCCGCCGCGGCGGCCGCCTCCGGGCTGCAGAGGTAGACCTGCGCGTCCCTGGTCCCGGAGCGGCCTTCGAAATTGCGGTTGGAGGTGCGGGCCGAGACGCCGCCGCTTTTCGGCGAGAAGTGCACCCCGACGCAGAACCCGCAGGCGCTCTCCAGGATGCGGGCGCCCGCCCCGATGAGCTCGTTCAAGGCCCCGTTCGCCGCCAGAGCGGCCAGGATCTGCCGCGAGCCGGGGGCGATCCCCAGGCTGACGCCGGGGGCGACGGTCCGGCCCCGCAGCAACGCGGCCGTCGTCATCATGTCCCGGTAGGAGGAATTGGTGCACGAGCCGATGCAGACCTGATCGACCGCAAGGCCTACCACCTCCCGCAGCGGCTTGACGTTGCCGGGGCTGTGCGGCGCGGCGACCAGCGGCTCGAGGCGGCTGAGATCGACCTCGATGAGGCGCTCGTAGCCGGCGCCGGGGTCGGCCGCCAGGGGGCTCCAGTCGGCTTCCCGGCCCTGGGCCTTCAAAAACGTGCGGGTCACCTCATCGGAGGGGAAGATCGATGTCGTCACCCCCATTTCAGCGCCCATGTTGGCGATCGTGGCCCGCTCGGGCACGCTGAGATGGCGGAGCCCCTCACCGCCGTATTCGAGCACCACCCCCACGTTGCCCTTGGTGCCAAGGCGTGCGAGCAGGTGCAGCACGACATCCTTGGCCGTCACCCATTCCGGGAGTTGTCCTGTCAACCGCACCAGACAGACGCGGGGGTCGGTCAGGCGGAAAAGGCCGCCGCCCATGGCGACGGCGACGTCCAGCCCCCCGGCGCCGACGGCGAACTGCCCGATGCCTCCGCCCGTCGGGGTGTGGCTGTCGGCACCGAGGAGCGTCGTGCCGGGCCTGCCGAAGCGTTCGAGATGGACCTGGTGGCAGATCCCGTTGCCGGCCCGGGAGAACACCGCGCCGAAACGGGCCGATGCGCTCTGGAGGTAGAGGTGGTCGTCGTTGTTCTCAAAGCCGATCTGGACCGTGTTGTGGTCGATGTAGGTCACCGAGAGCCCGGTCCGGACCGCATCGCGCCCCAGGGCCTCGAACTGCAGGAAAGCCATCGTGCCGGTGGCGTCGTGGACGAGGGTCTGGTCGATGCGGATGCCGATCTCGCGGCCGGCCGTGCAGGCCCCCTCGGCCAGGTGGCGCTGGAGGACTTTCTCTGTGATGTTCAAAGGCATGCGTTCTTCTCCTGAATCCAATTTTCCGCCCGGGCGCTGCATGAAGCGTGTGGAAGGCCCCCCTCAGGCCAGGAGGCGGGTGAGGTCCCCGATGGCCTCGATCGTTTCGAGGTGGCCGACCGCCGCGACCACCCGATCGGCCTGATCGCGCGACAGGGCGCCGGCACTCAGGCCGGCGAATTTTGCGGCCACCTCCGTCAGGTCGAGCGGCCGTGTGGTGGCGCCCCGCGCCTGATCCACCCGGGCGGCGGCGCGGCGGCCGTCCTTCAGGGTGATCGCCACGCGGTTGGCGTAGCGCGCGGGGTAGAGCCGGTCGATGTCGGGATCCACTTCGATCCGCACGCGGCGGGCGAGGTCGAGCACTGCCGGGTCGGCGAGCCGGCTCTCGGCGAACTGGGCGGGCAGCGCCGCCCCGTCGATCAAGGTCACCGCCACGATGTACTGCAGGCTCATCTGGGCTTGGACCGCTCCGGCCGGGTGGTAGTCGAAGCCGCATTGCACCTGGACCCCCCGGGCCGTCTCCACGCAGACCGCTTCGACCTCGGCCGCCGAAAAGCCGTGCTCCCGTTTGAGCGCCAACACCGCATCGACGGCCGAGTGGGAGCTGGCGCAGCAGGCATAGGGCTTGATGTTCACCTCGGCTGCGTGAAACCGCTCCCCGAGCCGGTCGGTGATGAGGGAGAGGTCGACCGCATCCGACGTCGCCCGGCAGAACCCGCCGTCGGCCGCCTCCAGGATCTGCGTCGGCCCCCGAAACCCATCCTTGGCCAGGAACGCGGCCATGACCCCGCTCTGGCCCGCCCGGCCCGGGTGGAACCGTTTGCTCATCGCCCCGTCGGCCAGGAAGGCCCAGAGGCCGGCCGACTGCGTCCCCGCAAGGCCCAGGGCGCTCGCCATCTCCTCCGCGGAGAGCCCCAGCAGCCGGCCCGCGGCGGCCGCGGCGCCGAAGGTGCCGGTGGTCCCGGTCAGGTGCCAGCCCTTGAGCCGGGAGGCGTTCGGCCCGGTGGCGAGGCTCACCCGGATCATGGTTTCATAGCCGGCCGCAATGGCGGCGAGCACCTCGCGGCCGGAGGCACCCAGCCACTCTCCGACGGCAAGCGCCGCCGGAATCACCGGCGCTCCCGGGTGGATCTTGGCGTTGTGGTAGTCGTCGAAATCGAAGCCGTGGATCATCACCCCCAGCCCCAACGCGACGTTGGCGCACGGGCCCCGGAAGCCCTGCCGCCAGAGGGTCGCCTCCGGCGGACCGCCCTGGCGCACCACCCAGCGGTTGACGATGTCGGCCCACGGCAGGCCGGCGCCGTGCAACCCGCAGCCGATGGCGTCGAGCAAACAGGTTTTCAATCGGTCGACCAGCTCCGGCGGCAGCGCGGGGTAGGCGAGGCGGGCGGCGAAGCCGGACAGAGCGCGGGTGACGTTTTCCATGGCCACCGGCTAAGCCCCCTGGAGCATCTTGGGTTTCCTGATCAGGGGGTAGACGATGGAAAAGAGGGCGCCTGCCAGCAGCACGATGCTGATCGGGCTGCTCACCAGGCCGAGCGGGCTGCCGCCCGAAAGCAGCAGGGCCCGGCGCAGCGAGAGCTCGGCCATGTCGCCCAGGACCAGCGCGAGAATGCAGGGGGCCACCGGGACGCCGAACTTGCGCATGAAGTAGCCGATGATGGAAAAGGCGAACATCAGAAACATGTCGTCCACGCTGTTGCTGATCCCGAAGGCGCCGATGAGGCACAGGATCATGATGGCCGCGGAAAATACCGAGTAGGGCAGGCGGTTCAGCTGGAGGAAAAGCCGGATGGCGGAGCCCGTCAATACGAGGAGCAGCAGGTTGGTGAGGAGCATGGCGACGAAGATCCCGTAAATGATGTCCGGCCGGGTGGAGAGGAGGAGCGGGCCGGGCTGCATGCCGTGGATCATGAAGGCGGCTACCAGCATGGCGGTCGTGTTGCTGCCGGGAAGCCCGAGTGAGAGCAGCACGGTCATGGACCCTCCGGTGGAGGCGTTGTTGGCCGACTCCGCGGCCATGAGCCCCTCCACGGCGCCTTTGCCGAATTTTTCGGGCTCGTGCTTGGCCGTGCGCGCCGCCTCCCCGTAGGCGAGAAAGGCGGCGATGGTGGCCCCGGCGCCGGGCAGCGCGCCGACAATCGTCCCGATGATGGGCGAGCGGATCATCGTGAGCCAATATTTCCTGAATAGCGAGAAGGGCGGAAGCTCCCGCAGCAGGCCGCGGTACTCCACCCCGCCCTTGTACTCCTTGAACGGCTCCTCGGCCTCGATCAGGATCTCGGAGACGGCGAGCAAACCGACCATGGCCACCACGAAGTTGATCCCGCCCAGAAGCGTGACGGTCCCGAACGTGAACCGCTCCTCGCCCGTGATCCCGTCCGTGCCCATCGTGGCCAGAAAGAGCCCGAAGAAGCAGGAGAGAAAGCCTTTCATCATCGAGCCGCCCGAGAGGCCCGAGACCACGCTCAGCCCCAAGACCGTGAGCGCGAAATACTCGGCTGGCCCGAAGCGCAGGGCGAAGTTGGCGATAACCGGGGTGGCCACGATCATCACGATCACGCTGAAGAGGCCGCCGAAGATCGAGCAGAGGAGATAGACCCACATGGCGTAGGCGGCCCGGCCCTGCTTGGCGAGCGCGTGGCCCTCGATCACGGTGGGAACGGACGAGGGCTCGCCCGGGATGCCGAAGAGGATCGAGGTGATCGACCCGCCCGTGATACCCCCTAAATAGGCTCCGATCAGCAGGATGAAGGCGGTCATCGGCGAGAGCGTGTAGGTGAAAGAGAGGATCAGGACGACCCCCATCGAGGTGCTGATCCCCGGCAGCGCCCCGGCGAGGAGGCCCCAGAGGGCCCCCAGGGTCATCGCAATCAGGTTCTGCGGCATCAGGACCGTGGTGAGTGCCTGCCAATACAGGTCGAACATGGCCACACCTCCGGGTGTCTTTCAAGTAAGTTGGGTGTTCTTTCTGAGGGCTTCCCGCCTGGCCGGGGCCGCGATCGGATCGCGGCGGGAGCCTGCTCCGCCGAAGCAGCCTGGCTGCGAAGGCCGGGAGCCACTTCCAAACGACCTGAACTTTCGTGCGCCTAACGTGGCACCCCGCGCCATGCGGCGCTAATAGAACAAGCGGCTGAACTCGGCGAAGACCCCGACCCCTTTGGGGAAGGGTATGGTGATGAACTTCGCGAAGACGCCCACGATGATGACGGTCAGGACCACCGGTGCGATAAAGAGCACCGTTTTGCGCCGCTCGCCCAGGGCCAGGGCAAAGGCCGGGATGAAAAGAAAGGTCGCCAGGATGAAGCCGACATAGGGGACCGCGATCATGTAAACCAGAAAACAGGCCGAGCTCAACGTGACGGTGGTTCGCTGCCGCCTTAAATCGGCCCGGGCCTCCGGCGTCGCTTCCGCGGCCGGCGCCGCCGCCCGGCGCGATTTATTGATGCTCGCGGTGAGCAGGATGACGCTCAGCACGGCCGATGCGCCGAGCGCCAGCAGGGGCCAGGTGCCGCTGCCGATCTCGCCGGGGCGGCCCTCGGCCATCAGGCCCATGGCCGCCACCAGCATGAACCCGAAAAACGCGACACAGCACCCGAAGAAGACAATTTCTCCTTTTTTCATGGCGCACCTGTCTTTTGCGTGGGGCGCGGGGCCGCAACCCTCCCCCGCACCCCGGTAGCCACCAACCGCCGGCCCCCGGCCGGCACTACTTCACATAGCCCAGCTCCTTGAGGACATCCGTGAAAAAGGCGATCTCCTCCTCCCAGTACTTGCGGGATTCTTCCGGTCCCAGGAAGCCGGGGCGCACGTCCAGGTGGTTGTCCTTGATGTATCTCACGTAGACGGGGTTTTCGAGGGACTTCTTGATCACCTCGAGCAGGAGCTTCTGGCGCTCCGGCGGGGTGCCTTTCTTCACGCCCCAGGCCCGCATCAGGCCATGGGTGTAGTTGACCTGGAGCTCGACCGAGCTTGGCACATCCGGCAGCGCCGGGTGCCGCTTTTCCATGAGCACGCACAGGGCCTTGAGCTTGCCGGCGTTGATCAGGGGCAGGGTCTCGGCCAGTTCCTCGACGGCGCCGGTGATGTGCCCGCCCAGGATGGCCGCCTTGATCTCGGCTCCGGAGTCGAAGGGCACGAAGGTCACCTGCACCCCCGCCTGCTTGAAAAAGGCCACGGTCTGGATCTCGGACCAGCCGCCGGGGGAGGTCCCCGCGAATTTGAGCATCTTCGGATTTTTCTTGCCGAAATCGATCAGCTCCGCCAGGGTCTTGAACTTCGAGTCGCCGGCGACGATCACCCCGGAGGTGTCCCACTGGATCCGGCACAGGGGGTCGAAGTCGTTCATGATGTGGGCGCGGGTCTTGGGCTTGACCGCGTCGATCAGGTGGGAGGTGGTGACGGCGAGCACCGTGTAC
>JBFYWT010000177.1:0-6350 GCA_041310895.1 Desulfobacteraceae bacterium
GCGAGTATGCGATGATCAAGGCCGCCGCGCAGATGGGGTGGCTGGACGAGGGGCGGGTGATGATGGAGACCCTGACCGCCATCAAGCGGGCCGGTGCGGATCTCATCCTGACCTACTTTGCGCTGGACGCCGCACGGTTGCTGCGGGCCTGAGGCGGCCATGGACACGACCCCACGCCCATCCATGCCTCCCGGACATCCGGCCCGACCGCCGGCCGACCGCGCGGACCTGCGGCTCGTCGCCTGGGAGACCACGCGCAACTGCAACCTTGCCTGCGTGCACTGCCGGGCCTCGGCCACCCGCGGCCCCTACACGGGGGAGCTCGACACCCCGGAGGCCTTCCGGCTGCTCGACCAGATCGCCGAGTTGGGGCAGCCGATCGTGATCCTGACCGGCGGGGAGCCCCTGCTGCGGGCCGACATCTTCGACATCGCCGCCTACGGCACACGCCGGGGGCTGCGCATGGTGATGGCGCCGAACGGCACCCTTTTGACCGACACGATCGCGCAAAAGCTGACCGCCAGCGGCATCAAACGGCTCAGCATCAGCCTGGACGGGGACCGCGCCGAGACCCACGACGCTTTCCGCCAGGTGCCGGGGGCGTTTGCCGGCGCCCTGCAGGGCATCGAATGCCTTAAGCGCGCCGGGCTCCCGTTTCAGATCAACACCACCGTCACCCGCGCGAACCTCGAGCAGATCCCGCACATCCAGGAGCTCGCGGTCGCACTCGGCGCGGTGGCCCACCACATCTTTCTGCTCGTCCCGACCGGGCGGGGCAAATACATCGTCGACCAGGCGATCGACGCCGAAGAGTACGAGCGCACCCTGAACTGGTTCTACGACCAGCGCGGCAAGACGCCGCTTGAGCTGAAGGCCACCTGCGCCCCGCACTACTATCGCATCCTGCGCCAGCGTTCGGCCCGCGACGGAACGCCCGTCGCATTCCAGACCCATGGACTGGATGCCGTGACCCGCGGCTGCCTGGGCGGCATCGGATTCTGCTTCATCTCGCACACGGGCGACGTTCAGCCCTGCGGCTTTTTGAGCATTCCCTGCGGCAATGTCCGCCATGCCTCTTTCGCCGAGATCTGGCGTCACGCCGAGGTCTTCACCGCCCTGCGCGACTACGACCGGCTTTCCGGCAAATGCGGCGCCTGCGAGTACAAACGGGTCTGCGGCGGGTGCCGTGCGCGCGCGTTCGAAGCCACGGGGGACTACCTGGCCGAAGAGCCCCTGTGCAGCCACATGCCGCGCTCCCGCTGCGGCTGACACCCACCTCTCCCCCCGCCCTTGCGTTCCGGCCGTGTTGGGGGTTGCATGGCCCCGGCAAAACAGTTATAACCCTCTCATCGCCGCCGGCGCCGCCACCGCGGGATCACCGGCGGCCCGAGACGTCTTCCAGCCCGAGGGCACGCCCATGATTATCCGAGACCTGATGATCGCCAATCCCATCGCCATCACCGCCAGCGCTTCCATCAGCGATGCCATCGAACTGATGAAGGCCAACCACATCCGCCACCTGCCGGTCGTCTCGAAGGGCAAGAAGCTCGACGGCCTGGTGACCCTGGCCGATCTGAAACAAGGCCTGATCCCCTCGATGCTGGGCGATGTGACCTTAAAGGACCTGATGATCAAGGACCCGATCACGGTCCGACCCGAAGACGACATCGAAACCGCGGCCCAAATCATCTATCGCCACAAGATCGGCGGCCTGCCCGTTACCAAGAACGAGCGCCTGGTCGGCATCATCACGGAGACCGATATTCTGCGGGCCTTCATCGACATGATGGGAATCCTCTCCTCCACCTCCCGCCTCGACGTGGCCGCCGGGAACAAGCCGGAGCTTTTGAAAAAAGCGCTCCAGATCATCAGCGATGCCGGCGGGGACGTGATCAACGTCATCGTGACCCTGCAGAAGGCCCGCAAGCGCGTCTATCATTTCAGGCTTGCCGCCTGCAAAACAGCATCGATCCGCAGGGCCTTGACCAAAGGAGGGTTTGAAGTGCTGGCGGCCATGGATTGACCGGATGCCGTCACGCTTTCGCCATCGATTAACGGGAGCCGCTGCATCTTAAACCACACCCCAGTGCAGGAGAGCCTATGCCCACGCACCCAACCGGCCGGCAACACCCATTCGGACTGAACGGACGCTTTACCTTCTTCAAGGGTTTCCTGCGCCGGCCGGCCGTCGTGGGATCCATCATTCCGAGCTCGCGCTTCCTGGAACGGCGGATCGTGGCCGCCGCCGAGATCGCGCAGGCCCGAACCGTAGTGGAGCTCGGCCCCGGCACCGGGGGGACCACGCAGGCCATCTTGAACGCGCTGCCCCCGACCTCGCGGCTGCTCACCCTCGAAATCGACCCGGGTTTTGTCTCCTACTTAAGGTCCTTCCCGGACCCGCGTCTATGCGTCCATCTCGGCAGCGCGGAGCGGATCGGCGAGACCCTGGCCGAGCACGGTCTGGCGCGCCCGGATGCGGTCGTCTCCGGGATACCTTTCTCGAACATGCCGGCGGAGTGCGGTCGGAGAATCCTGCGCGCCGTATGGGCGTGCCTGGTGCCGGGGGGCAGATTTGTCGCCTACCAATTTGTCAAACGGGTGGCAGAACTGGACCCTGCGACGCTGGGAACGCCCGAGGTGGCGCTGGAGTTTCTGAATGTCCCGCCCGTTCGCATCTTCCGGTGGTGCAAGCCGATGCAAGCGGCGGATGCGTCGGATGAGCGGCACGCCGTTCAGCAGCTTTACACCGCCGGCTCTCCTCCGTCTTGACCGGCCAGCCGCAGGCGGACGGAGCGGGCGTGGGCGGTCAGCCCCTCCACCTCCGCCAGCCGGACGATGTCCGGCCCCTCCCGGTGCAGGGCGTCGGCCGCGTAGTGCAGAATGCTGGTGCGCTTGAGAAAGTGATCCACCGACAGGGCCGAGGCGAAGCGCGCGGTGCCGGCGGTGGGCAGCACGTGGTTCGGACCCGCCATGTAGTCCCCCACCGCCTCCGGGGTGTAGGCCCCCAGAAACACCGCGCCCGCGTTGCGGATGGACCCCAGGCAGGCAAAGGGATCGCGCACCTGGAGCTCCAGGTGCTCGGGAGCGACGCGGTTGGCGAGCTCGATGGCCGCGGCGAGACTTTGGGTGACGAAGATGGCGCCGAAGCGCCGGAGGGATTCGAGCGCGATCTCCGCCCGGGCCAGCGCGGCGGCCTGGCGCACCAGCGCCGTGCGGGCGGCGGCCGCCAGAGCGCCGCTCGGGGTCACCAGCAGGGCCGATGCCAGCGGGTCGTGCTCGGCCTGCGACAGCATGTCGGCGGCGACGAACTCCGGGTCCGCCGACGCGTCGGCCACAACCAGGATTTCGCTCGGCCCGGCGATGATGTCGATACCCACCGTGCCGGCCACGATTTTCTTGGCCAGGGTCACATAAAGGTTTCCGGGACCCACGATCACATCCACGTTCGGAACCGTCTCGGTGCCGAAAGCCAAGGCCGCAATGCCCCAGGCGCTCCCGACCTTGTAGACCTCCTCCACCCCGGCCGTTTTCGCAGCCAGAAGCAGATGCGGGTTGATCGTTCCATCCGCCATGGGCGGGGTGACCATCACGATCCGGGCCACCCCGGCCACCCGGGCGGGAATGGCGCCCATGAGCACGGATGAGACGAGGGGGGTCTTGCCCCCCCGACCACCGGGCACGTAGACGCCGACCCGATCCACCGGCCGCACGATCTGGCCGAGCACAGTCCCGGGCCGCTCGGCCGTGATGAAGCCGGTCCGAAGCTGCCGGCGGTGGAAGTCTTCGATCTGCGCCGCGGCCCGGCGCAGCGCCCGGAGAAACGGGCGGTCCACGGCCGCGGCCGCCGCGGCCATCTCGCGGGTGCTCACCCGCAGCTCCTCCCGTGTAAAACCCGGCGCATCGAAGCGGCGGGTGTAGGCCAGCAGCGCCTCATCGCCGCGCCGGCGCACCTGACCCACCATCCGGTTCACGGCGGCGAGCTCTTTCTTCGGCCATTGCCGGCCGCGCAGGGAAATCCGCCGCACCCGGGCCTCCGCGGCGCGTGAAGGGTAATTGAGGATTTTCAGCATAGCCCACGCCTCCTTTAGTGGGTGAAGTCTTACGGCCAATGCGCGCCGTTTGTCAACCAAACCAGTTGACATCCACGGTGGCTGGAGTAGAAATGGGCTCACGCCATTAACCCCACGCGGCCGAGTTTCCGGCCGACGGCGACCCCATACCCACAGCCCAGGAGGAGCCCCTATGACGACATCGCGCATCACCAATTTCAATCCCGGCCCGGCCGCGCTGCCCCTGCCGGTCCTAGAGGAGATCCGGGAAGAGCTGCTCAACTGCAAGGGCGCCGGGATGTCGGTCCTTGAAATGAGCCACCGCGCCAAGGAGTTCGAGGCCATCCTAAACGACGCCATCGCCCGCATCCGCCGGCTGCTCGCGCTCGACGGGCGCTTCCACGTAATCTTCCTCCAGGGCGGGGCCACGCTTCAGTTCAGCATGGTTCCGATGAACTTTCTCGCGGACAACCACTCCGCCGACTACGTCAATACCGGCACCTGGTCGACCAACGCCATCAAGGAGGCCCGCGTGCTCGGCAAACCGATCCGGGTCGCGGCCTCCTCCGAGGAGAGCCAGTTCACGCGCATCCCCCACCCGATCGCCTTCAGCCCGGATGCGGTCTACGCGCACATCACCTCGAACAACACCATCCGCGGCACTCAGTATGCACGGTTCCCCGAGACCGGCGGAGTGCCGCTCGTGGCCGACATGTCCTCGGACATCATGAGCCGCCCCTTCGACCCCGCGCCCTTCGGCCTGATCTACGCCGGCGCCCAGAAAAACATCGGCCCGGCCGGGGTCACCCTGGTGATCGTGCGCGAGGATCTGCTCGCGCGCGTCCCCGACAACCTGCCGGTGATGCTGAAATACACGACCTACACCGCCAAGAACTCCCTCTACAACACCCCGCCCTGCTTCGCCATCTACGCGGTGCAGCTTGTCCTGAAATGGATCGAGGAGACGGTGGGCGGCTTGGAAAAGATCGGCGCCGTGAACCGCAAGAAAGCGGGCCTGCTTTATAGCCGGATCGATCAGAGCGGCGGGTTCTACCGCGGCACGGCGGAGACCGGCAGCCGCTCGCTCATGAACGTGACCTTCCGCCTACCGAGCGAGGAGCTGGAAAAGCGTTTCATCGACGAGGCCGCCCGGAGCGGGTTCGGCGGGCTCAAAGGCCACCGCTCGGTCGGAGGCTGCCGCGCATCGATCTACAACGCGGTACCGCTTGAAGGGGTCCAGTCCCTGGCGGACTTCATGGGGGAGTTCGCCCGGAAAAACGGATAGCCCGTCCCACCCCTGCCGCCGATCGGCTCTTTTCCCCCGGTGGCGACCGACCGGTCGCCGCCGGGGTGTTATTTCCGGTTCAACTTGACTTAACCCCGGGATACGCGTAATTACATGGCATGGCGAGCGTGCGAAGGCCGGGAGCCGTTCACGTACACAGCGAAGCGGTACACGTTCACGTTCACGGGTAAAATCGTCCGATCAGAAAGACCCGTTTACGTGTACGGGTAAGTGGAAAAAGCCACCGACCGGAGCCTGGTGGCGACGCCCAAAACACGCTTCCGTCGAAGCCGGCGCTCTGCTCCCTCCGTTCCTCGGCATGTAGAAACCTCTCACCCACGAAACCTTTAGATTTCAGGAGGTGGCCATGGAGAAAATCTTGAGAATCAACATGGGCGCGGCCGGCGGCCCGAAGGCCACGGCCGAGCCGGTCGGAGCGTATGCCGGACTGGGGGGCCGGGCCCTGACCTCGACCCTCGTCGCGAAGGAAGTGCCGCCGACGTGTCATCCGCTGAGCGCGGACAACAAGCTCGTGATCGCCCCGGGGCTTCTCAGCGGTTCCGCGGCGGCCATGTCGGGCCGGATCTCGGTGGGCTGCAAGAGTCCGCTCACCGGCGGCATCAAGGAGGCCAACGCCGGCGGACAGCCGTCGCAGATGCTCGGCCGGTTGGGCTACGCCGCCATTGTCCTGGAGGGCAAGCCCGCTGACGACACCCTCTACCGGGTGGTCATCAACCAGGACAAGGTCGAGATCACGCCCGCCCCGGGCCTCAAGATGCTCGGCAATTACGCCGTGGTCGAAAAGATGAAGGCCGCGTTCGGCGACAAGGTCGCCTGCATCTCCATCGGCCAGGCCGGGGAGATGAAGCTCTCGGGCGCCTCGATCGCCTTCACCGACATGGAGCAGCGGCCCACCCGGCACGCCGGCCGCGGCGGCGTCGGAGCGGTGATGGGGTCGAAGGGGGTCAAGGTCATCGTCGTCGACGATACCGGTTGCGCCGTGCGCGCTCCGAAAG